>JALUFI010000128.1 GCA_027043685.1 Pyrodictiaceae archaeon | reverse complement strand
ATACAGCCGTGACCGCCGGGTTCTGGCTGGGGGCCGCCTTCTATACCGGTGACCCGTTGCTGGCTGGGGCTGGGTTCATGCTCTCCTTGCTTGTTGCCTATACCCGTGTAGCGATAGGGGCCCACTATGTTGGCGATGTCGTCGGCGGCCTCCTCGTGGGGCTTGTCTCGGCCTATGTGGCCGCGGTGCTTGTGCGGAGGGATGGGGTGGCGGCAGGGCTCGTCGAGTCCCTGCCCGCTGCGGCTGCCGCGGCCACCGTGGCGGGCATAGTTTCCCCCGGCTATGGTGCAGCGTG
The DNA here is from genome assembly GCA_027043685.1 of Pyrodictiaceae archaeon. Classification (GTDB taxonomy): domain Archaea; phylum Thermoproteota; class Thermoprotei_A; order Sulfolobales; family Pyrodictiaceae; genus QNYQ01. The sequence goes on along the minus strand of JALUFI010000128.1, from coordinate 3,517 downwards.
GAGGCTGCTGGGGATTAGCGTGGGGGGCTATGCTGCGGGGCTGGCTGTGCTCCTTCGGCGTGGAGGCGCTGCGGTGGAGCCGCGGGGCCTCGGGGGCCGCGTGGCTGCGCTCGCGGTGTCGCTGACGGGGCTCTCTGTGGCGGCTGTGTTGGAGAGGCTGGGTGTGGCCGGCGCTGTTGCCGGGTTCGCGGTGTTCGCGGCCGCTGTGTTCCTCTCGCCGCTGCTTGCTGGGGGGCTTGCACGGCGGGGCGGCTGAGGGGCTGAATATAGGGCCCTGCTTGGGAGGGCGCTGTGGGTGTGGAAGCCGTGGCGCAGAGGGAGGGCGGGGAGCGGAGACTTGTCGCTGAGGCTGTGTACGAGGATGGCGTGCTGAGGCTGCTGGAGCCCCTGCCTCTGCCGACCGGGGTGCGTGTCCGCGTCGTGGTCGAGGAGGTGACGGGGGAGGCCGGCGCCGTCGGCGGCGTTGCCGCTGGCTTCGAGCTGCCTGGGGGCCTCGGCGTCGAGGAGGCCTTGGAGGCCCTCGGGGCTCCGGGGGAGCTGAGGGAGGCGCTGGAGGAGCTGATACGCCACATGTCTAGGCAGCTCGCGGAGAGGATAGCGGGGGACGAGAGGCTCCTGGAGCTCTACCGAGCGGCTGACCGCCTTGAGCCTGGTAGGGCTGCGGAGCGCATCGGGCCCCCGCCACTGGACCTCGACACCTGGTTCCTCCTCGTGGTAGACGTGCTAACAGTGATGGAGAAGGCTGGTCTCTTTGACGCGACGCGCGGCCTGAGGGCTGCCACTAACTCGAGGCTGCTGAGGCCCTATGACTTGGCGCTGGCGGCTCTGCGCGGCGACACCGGCTACCTTGACCGGGTGGCTGAGAGGTTCAGTGCCCCGAGGGCCGCGGTCTACCTCGTCGCCGCGGTGCTTGCCGAGGCTGTGAGGAGGGCCGTGGAGAAGGCGCTCCGGGGAGCCGGCGGGGCTAGCCGGCCGGTGGGCCGTGGATGAGCCCGGCTAGCTTCCATGCCCTGGTGCCGCGGCAGTGCTCCGCGACGCCGGGGAGGGGCTCGGGCTCCCTCGTGGGCGCAGGGTCTAGGGCTGTTAAGCAGTACATCTCAGTGGCTAGGTGCTCCTGGTTCTCCCAGTCGCCCTCTAGGACGCCTTTGCCGAGGAGGCGGCGGACTGCTCTCCGGTACAGGGGGTGGAGGGGCCGCGGCTTTGCCCTGGCCAGTGGGGTCCCGGGCAGTGGTAGGAAGGTGTGCAGCCTTAGCCTGGCCCCGCGGCCGGCGAGCATCTCCATCACCTCCACGGTGGCCTTGACGTCTTCCTCCTCCTCGCCCGGGAGCCCGAAGATTATGTCTACCACCGGCGTGAAGCCGTGGCTGAGTATCAGCTCCACAGCCTCCAGCGCCTCCTCCACCGTGTGGCCCCTGTCGACGAGCCTGAGGACGCGGTTGCTGCCGGACTGGAGGCCCACGCTTATCCTCCGGTTAGCGGCGTAGCGCTTCACCACGCGTAGGACCTCGGGGGTCACGTACTCTGGCCTGGTCTCGCTGGGGAAGCTGCCCAGGTAGGGCTCGCCGCCGGCCTCGCGTACGCCGCGGAGAAGCTCCTCTATGGCCTCGGGGTTGGGCTTCCCCGGCTTCTTGGACATGTAGGCGAAGCCTATGGGGGCTATGAAGCGTATCCTCCTCCGCCCCGCCGCGACGTAGGCCCGTGCCGCCTCGGCTACGCGGCCCGGGCTGCGGAACCGGACCCTTGCCTTGAAGAGCCAGGGCACCTGGCAGAACCTGCAGCGGTAGGGGCACCCCCTCATAATCTCTATCGGGGGGTATAGGCCCAGCCCGGCGTGGAAGGGCTCGTAGTCGTCAAGGTCCACGTGCTCTATCCTCGTGACCCGGAAGGCGCCGGGCCCGGGGCTGTATGCGATGTTGGGTACCTCTTCGATGCTTCTCTCGCCTAGGAGGGCCTCCGCGAGCCCCGCCGCGGCGTTCTCGCCGTCGCCGACCACGGCGGCGTAGACGCCTAGGCGGAGGAGCTGCCAGTAGGCGCCCTCCGCGTGGGGCCCTCCGACTACAACCGGGACGCGGGAAGCGGTCCTCGCTATCTCGGAGCCAAGCTCCAGGAAGAGGGGCGTGGAGACCCCGTAGAGGACCGCGGCGCGGCGCCCGCTCCGGAGAGCCTCCAGCGCCCTGGGCAGCGGGTCGTCCTCCACAAGCTCCAGCGCCACACGGCTACCCAGGAGCCCATGCCTCTCCAACGCGGCTGCGAGGTGCGCGAAGGCGTTCCTGGCGCCGTAGGCAACCCTGCCTATAAGCACCAGCTCCCTCATCGAGGCCCCTCCAGGCGACCCCCAGGCAGCGCTCCTCTAGGAGCCGGCGGGAGAACTAGAGACGCCAGGCGCTCCCCAGGGACTCTGCCTCGCCCCCTCCTTCGACCCCCTCGCCGGGGGGGCATCCGGGGGCCTCATCGGCTCCCCGACGGGAGCCCCGTTACTGGCGACACAAGTGCTGCTGGCTTATATGCGCCCCGGGGGGCCGGGCGTGGCGCAGCGGCAGACCGCCGTTGAGGATGCTCTGCTTCGTAGATGAGTCCGTTGAGCAGCGCAGCGCCGTGGCCTGCATGTGCGGCATATGCCTCCGGGGCCGGGACTGCGGGCGACGCCTCCTCGGCGAAGTTGAGAGGGCGGCGGGGTGGAGGAGGGGCGAGGTGAAGTTCAGGAAGCTGCTCCGCGCCCTGGGCTCCGGGGAGGCCGTGGCCAGGGTTATCCAGCAAGTGCTCCTCGACACCTGCGTTGCTGGCTACGCGTGCGTCGGGGAGCGGCTGCCCCGCGGCGTGCTGGACGGGGAGACTCGGCGCAGGCTCCTCGGGAGGCTCCTCGCCCTCCTAGCGAGGCATGAGCCGCGGGAGGTCGTCCTGGACGAGATGCCGCTCAGCGACCACGCCCTCGCCGAGGCCAGGAGGAGCGCGGGGCTGCCGTGCAAGGGTGAGGATGAGGCCGAGCCACCGGGAGCCAGGGCTCCAGCTCGCCGACCTACTCGCCGGCGCCAGTTGCCGGGGCCTCCTCTAGCCCCGCCCCGGCCACGCTGCGCCCGCAGCCTATTACCCCCGGGCCCGGGGCCTCACCCCCTTTGCACGGGTGTTGACGCGTGAGCCTCCTAGCGCAGCCCAGGAGTAGGGAGTGGGAGGAGAGGGCCAGGAAGCTCCTAGACCTAGCCATAAGGATGTACAACAGGTACCGCGGCGCCGAGAGCAAGGCCAAGCTCCTCAAGCTCCACGGAGACACCGCCGTGGTTGCCTTTGAGGGGAGCTTCTGCGAGACGTGCGGGATAAACGACTGGGTGGACGACTTCCGCTACGTTATCGAGGACCTGGGCGGCGAGGCGGAGCTGGTCACGGTTATCGAGCCCGAGAAGCCGGAGGAGTTCTACGACTACAGGATAGGCGTGTTCCGGCTGAAGAAGCTACCCCCGAGGGAGAAGCTGGAGGAGGCGGAGAGGGAGCTAAGGGAGCTCGAGGAGTGGATGAACAGCCC
>JALUFI010000127.1 GCA_027043685.1 Pyrodictiaceae archaeon | reverse complement strand
GCCTAGGGCTCGTGGCATCCTCGCCCTCCCCGCTGTGGCTGCGACCGCTGCGAGGGTGACGAGGTAGGGTATGGTCTTGTAGAGGTAGGCTGTCGCGGTTGCCCCGGTGGCTATGCTGTAGTGGCTCGCCACCGCGTCGCTTGCGCCGAAGATGAAGGCTCCGAGGAGAGCGCCCAGGGGGTGCCAGCCGCTGAAAGCGACGTCGGCGAGCGCTATGAAGCCCCTCCCCGCGCTCATCAGCTTCGTGAAGGAGCCCAGGTAGTCTACGCTCATGAACGCCCCCGCTACCCCGGCCAGCGTGCCCCCGATGATGGTCGCCACCGCCCTCACCCGGTCAACGTTTATGCCGAGCGCGTCCGCGCTCGCCGGGTCGTCGCCGACAGCCTTCACGACGAGGCCCAGCCTGGTCTTCTCCAGGAGCCACCACAGTAGGAACCCGAGAGCAATGGTGGCGAACGCCATGAAGCTCACCCTTATGTTGCCGACGACGAGGCCCGGGGGCTGGACGCCGAGGCTGGGGCTGTTGGCGTAGTTCCCCCACACGGTCTTCGTTAGGAGACCCGTGAGGCCCACCGCGGCTATGTTTATGCCTATGCCGTCTATTATCTGGTCGCCCTTGAGGTAAACAGCTATCGCGGCGTGGAGCGCGCCGAGCAGGAGCCCCGTGGCCGCGCCAGCCAGGTAGCCCATAGCCCAGCTCCCGGTGATGAGCGCGGCGTAGACCCCGGTCCACGCGGAGAGCAGCAGTATCCCCTCCAGCCCGATGTTCACCACGCCGCTCCTCTCAGCCAGAACCTCGCCCAGCGCGGTCAGGGCTATCGGTACCATAGCGTCAAGGCTTATCGCGAGCAGTATAGCCGCGTCCGACGCCACGCCCTTCCTCACCTCCCCTCCTCCACGGCCTCCTCCGCTGCGCGTGCGAGGAGCCTGGCCCGGAGCCTGCCGAGGGCGCGGAGCGCCTCCGGCGCGGCGAGCGCGACCACGATGACGCCGACTATGAGGTCGGCCGCGACGCGGGGGATTCCGTACCGGGGCTCCACGAGCTGCGCCCCCGCCATCAGTGTGGCGAAGAAGAGCGCGGAAGCCACTATCCCGAGGGGGTCGTTGCGGCCCACCAGGGCGACGCCTATCCCGTTGTAGCCGTAGCCGTACACCGTGTTGCCCAGCACGTCTATGCTGTGGGCGTAGCCGTCTATGTGGAGCGCGCCCGCGAGCCCCGCGGCGAGCCCAGCCGCCGCCATGGAGGCGAGCATGTAGAGCCTCGAGGAGACTCCGCGGAGCCTGGCGGCCTCCGGGTTGCTGCCCGAGACCCTCATGAGGAGCCCGTGCCTAGTCATCCTCACAGCTACCCACGTGAGGGCCGCGAAGGCGACCGCGACGACTATCGTTGAGGGTATCTGGGCGCCGCCGATGCTTATGTAGGGGAGCCTCGCCGACTCCGGCACCGGCCTCGTCTCCTGGGGGAACACCGGGTCGATGAGCCGCGTCACCACCAGGTACAGCATAACCCAGTACACGGTCCAGTTCAGCATAATGGTCGACAGTACCTCGTTGACGCGGAGCCTCACCCGGAGCCAGCCCGCGAACGCGAGCAGCGCGGCCCCGGCGAGGGAGCCCGCGAGGAGGCTCAGCGCGAGGCTCCCCGTGGCGAGCGCCACGTATAGCCCGACCAGTGCGCCGAGGTAGACGCCGCCCTCGGCGCCTATGTTGAAGAGCCCCGTGTAGAGGGGGAGCGCGAACGATATACCCGTCAAGGTGAGCACCGCGGTGTACTCCGCCACGAGGTCCGGCATCCGGGTCACGCTGGAGAACATGGTCTCGAGTACGCCGAGCGGCGGCGCCCCGTAGAGCCAAGCCACCACCGCCGCCGCGGCGAGGCCTATGAGGAGCCCCGCCGCTACCAGGGCCAGCTCCTCAAGCACCCTTCCCGCCAGTCCCCCCAGCCTCAACGCCACCACCCATGAGGAGCCCAATCCTCTCCGGGGTCGCCTCCTCGCGTGGGAGTATCCCCGCCACCCTGCCGCGGTGCAGCACCGCGACGCGGTCGGAGAGCTCGAGTATCTCGTCCAGGTCGCTGCTCACCAGCAGCACCCCCGCCCCCCGCTCCGCGAGCCCCGCTATCAGCCTCCGGACGTAGCTCGTGGTCGCGACGTCTAGGCCCCGGGTCGGGTTCACCGCGACGAGGAGACGGGGCTCCAGGAGGAGCTGGGAGCCCACGAGGAGCTTCTGCTGGTTCCCGCCGCTCAGCCTCCCCACCGGCGCCCAGGGCCCCTCGGCGACCACGTTGTACTCCCTCGCAATCCTCTCGTAGAGGGAGACCAGCATCCCGGGGGTGAGGAGCAGGGGGCCCCGGTGAGCGTAGACGAGGAAGGCGGCGTTCTCCGCCACGCTCATGCTCAGCACGAGCGCCTTCCTCCTGTCACCCGGGATGAAGCCCCCGCCCCTGCCCAGGTAGTCCCTCACCCCGCGGGGAGGAGCGCCGAGCACCTCCACGCTGCCCTCCAGGGGCTCCAGGAGCCCAACCACGACGCCCACGAGCTCGTCCTGCCCATTCCCCTCCACGCCGGCGACGCCCAGCACCTCGCCGCCGCGCACCACCAGCTCATCCACCACAAGCTCCAGCCTGCCCCGGGCACGGACGCCCCGCATCACCAGCACGGGCGCGCCGAGCCTCCTCCCGCCCGGCCTCGGCGGGGGCGGGGGAAGCTCCCCGACCATGAGCCGGGCCAGCTCCTCCGCGCCGAGGCCCCGGGGGTCGACCCTGGAGGCGACGACGCGGCCCCGCCTCAGCACAGTCACGACGTCGGCTATCTCCATGACCTCGGGGAGGCGGTGAGTGATATAGACCACGGAGACTCCGTGCGCCTTCATGTTGCGGATAGCCTTGAAGAGCCCCTCCACCTCGAGCGGCGTGAGGTTAGTCGTGGGCTCGTCTAGGATGAGCACCCGGGCCCCAGCGGCGAGGGCGCGGAGAATCTCAGCCCTCTGCACAGCCCCGAGCGGCAGCTCCTCAACCACCGCTTCCAGCGGCACCTCGAACCCGGTCACCTCCTGGGCCCAGCGGAGCCTCTCCCGCGCCTCCCCCAGCGGCACCCCCGCGCTCGAGAAGTACAGCACCATGTTCTCCCACACAGTCAGCGTCGGAACCATCCTGGGGTGCTGGTAAACCATAGCAACACCGCTCCTGATCGCGTCACGGGTGCTGTGGAAGACGACGCGGCGGCCACAGACCCGTATCTCGCCACGAGTCGGCCTTATCTCGCCATAAAGTATCCTCATCAGCGTCGTCTTCCCGGCACCGTTCTCGCCGAGGAGCGCGTGAACCTCGCCAGGCATCAGGGCGAAGTCGACGCCCCGGAGCGCGACAACGCCGTCCGGGTACACCTTGACGACACCGCGGGCCTCGAGCAGCGGCCCCCTACACTCACCAACAGCCACGGCCACGGCGCCTCACCGCCGCACGCACGCCATCACCAGTACCGCCTGGGGCGCCAACGCCGCCTCCAGTAGCGGCGCCGGTGCCCCCAGAAGGGGCGGGGGCTCAGCGAGAGAGCGAGGAGGCCTAGCACCGAGACGAGGCCCAGGTAGAACCCGGGCCCCAGCGAGGAGGAGACAACGCTGCCCGTGACCCCGACGAGGCCCCCGACCGCGAGCCCAAGGTCTATGAGGAGCCGGAGCACGGTGTCGTAGATGGCGTAGAAGTGGGTGAGCGCGAAGAGCCCGGCTAGCGAGGAGAGGAGGAGCAGGAGCCGGGACCGGAGGCCATACGCCACAGCCACGCCCAGCAGAGCCAGGGGGTAGAGAAGGATGGGCGTGAGCT
>JALUFI010000126.1 GCA_027043685.1 Pyrodictiaceae archaeon | reverse complement strand
CATAATCAACCCGCACGCGTTCCCCTCCCGTATGACCCTCGGCCAGCTATTCGAGACCATCGCGGGCAAATACGCCGCCCTCAAGGCCAGGTTCGTGGACGCAACGCCCTTCGCCAAGGAGCCGATTAATAAGATAAGGCTGGAGCTGCTCCGCGCCGGCTATGCCCCCGACGGCACAGAGATAATGTATGATGGTCGCACCGGCGAGATGCTCCGCAACCCGGTGCTGATAGGCATTGTGTACTACCAGAAGCTGCACCACATGGTAGCCGACAAGATGCATGCCCGCGCCAGGGGCCCGGTGCAGGTGCTCACCAGGCAGCCCACCGAGGGCCGCGCGAGGGAGGGCGGCCTCCGCTTCGGAGAGATGGAGCGCGACTGCCTCGTCGGCCACGGAGCAGCGATGCTGCTCCGCGAGAGGATGCTGGAGAGCAGCGACAAGTACGTAATGTACGTCTGCGAGCTATGCGGCCACATAGCATGGTTCGACAGGAACAAGAGGAAGTACATCTGCCCGATACACGGCGACAAGGGCAAGATATCCGCAGTGGTCGTGCCCTATGCATTCAAGCTGCTGCTCCAGGAGCTCATGAGCATGTGTGTGATGCCGAGGCTGAAGCTAGGGCCCAAGCACGAGTGGAAACCCGAGTAGCCCCCGGGCCTCTCCCCTCTTTTGAGCCCCATGTAGGCAGGCTCATCCCTCAACGCGTGCCCTGACCGCGCCGCGGGGTGGCGTAGACGTGTACCCGGAGGAGAAGATAATCAAGGCAATTAAGTTCGGCATACTCTCGCCGGACGAAATACGCAAGATGTCGGTCACCGCTATAGTCACTAGCGAGCTCTACGACGAGGACGGCCGCCCAATACAGGGCGGCCTCATGGATCCTAGGCTGGGCGCCATAGCGCCTGGCCAGATATGCCTCACCTGCGGCAACGACGCGAAGAACTGTCCCGGCCACTTCGGCCACATAGAGCTAGCCAGGCCAGTCATCCACGTAGGCTTCGGCAAGCACATCTATGATGCGCTCCGTGCCACCTGCAGGGTCTGCGGCCGCCTCCTCCTACCCGAGCACGAGGTGCGCCGCTACCTCCGCCTCCTCGAGAGGCTGGAGGAGCGCTGGCCCCTACTCGCGAAGATGCTCGTCACTGTCGTCAAGAAGCGCGCCAGCAAGGTTATGGAGTGCCCGCACTGCGGCGAGCGCCAGTACAAGATAGTTTTCGAGAAGCCCTACACCTACTACGAGGACAGGCCGGAGGGCAGGATACAGCTCAACCCCCTGGAGATACGCACGAGGCTCGAGAGGATACCCGACGACGACGCCAGGCTGCTGGGCCTAGACCCCAGGGAGGCCAGGCCCGAGTGGATGGTGCTCACAGTCCTCCCGGTGCCGCCGATACACGTGAGGCCCTCCATAGTCCTCGAGACCGGTATAAGGGCCGAGGACGACCTCACCCACAAGCTCGCAGACATCGTGCGCACCAATGAGAGGCTCCGCGAGCTGCTGGACAGCGGTGCCCCCCAGACCCTGGTGGACGAGCACTGGCTCCTCCTCCAGTACCACGTGGCCACGTACATAGACAACGAGCTCCCCAGGATACCGGTGGCGAGGCACCGCGGAGGCCGCCCGCTCAAGGGCCTGGCGCAGAGGCTGAAGGGCAAGGAGGGTAGGTTCCGCGGCAACCTGAGCGGCAAGCGTGTAGACTACTCCGCCCGTACAGTCATCTCCCCAGACCCCAATATCAGCATAAACGAGGTCGGCGTCCCGGAGCCGATAGCCAAGACGCTGACGGTCCGCGTCACGGTGACGCCCTGGAACCTGGAGGAGATGAGGCAGTACGTCCTCAACGGGCCCCACAAGTGGCCCGGCGCGAACTACGTGATAACCCCGGAGGGCAGGAAGATAGACCTACGCTACGCCGACAGGAAGCGCATAGCGGAGATGCTCGAGCCGGGCTGGCAGGTTGAGAGGCACCTCAAGGACGGCGACATAGTGCTCTTCAACCGGCAGCCAAGCCTCCACCGCATGTCAATAATGGCGCACATAGTGAAGGTGCTGCCCGGCAAGACGTTCCGCCTCAACCTCCTCGTCTGCCCACCCTACAACGCCGACTTCGACGGCGACGAGATGAACCTCCACGTGCCGCGCACAGAGGAGGCGCAGGCAGAGGCAAGGGAGCTGATGCTCGTACAGTACCACATACTCTCCCCGCGCTACGGCGGCCCCATAATCGGCGGCGTCCAGGACTACGTGAGCGGCGCCTACCTCCTCACAAGCAAGGCCACGCTCCTCAGCCAGGAGGACGTGGTAGACCTACTCTCAGCCGCAGGCTACCGCGGCGAGATACCCGAGCCAGCGATACTCTCCCCGAAGAAGAGGTGGACGGGTAAGCAGCTGGTCAGCCTCTTCCTCCCCGACGACTTCAACTTCCGCGGCAAGGCGAGGGTGTCGAGCGGCATATTCGCGTGCGAGGACGAGTGGTGCTGGAACGACTCCTTCATAACCATAAAGAAGGGTGAGCTACTCACCGGCGTCCTCGACAAGAAGGCGGTCGGCGCAGAGCAGCCAGAGAACATGATGCACTGGCTGATAAAGGAGTACGGCAGCGACTACGCCCGCTACGTCTACGACCACATGTTCAAGATGTTCATAAGGTTCATAGAGAAGCGCGGCTTCACGATGACCGTCGACGACGTCGCGCTCCCCGAGGAGGCAAGGCAGAAGATAAGGGAGATACTACGCGAGGCCGAGAAGAAGGTCTACGAGGTCATAGAGCTCTACAAGCAGGGCAAGCTGGAGCCCGTGCCCGGCCGCACCCTCGAGGAGAGCCTCGAGCTCAAGATAATAGAGATACTCTCCGACGCCCGTAAGAAGGTAGAGGACGTGGTAGTCAACTACCTAGACCCCTTCAACAATGTCTTCATAATGGCCCGTACCGGCGCCCGCGGAAACGAGCTCAACATAACCCAGATGGCCGCCCTGCTAGGCCAGCAGTCAGTAAGGGGTGAGCGTATACACCGCGGCTACCGCGGCCGCTTCCTGCCACACTTCAAGCCAGGCGACCTAGGGCCAGCCGCGAGGGGCTTCGTCTACCACAGCTTCTACGACGGCCTGACACCGATAGAGGTCTTCTTCCACGCCGCGGGTGGCCGCGAGGGCCTAGTAGACACCGCGGTGAGGACATCGCAGAGCGGCTACATGCAGCGCCGCCTCGTCAACGCGCTCCAGGACCTCCGCGTAGAGTACGACGGCACGGTACGCACAGCCTACGGCGAGCTAGTCCAGCTAACCTTCGGCGAGGACGGCGTAGACCCAATGAAGAGCGCCCACGGCAAGGCAGTAAACATAGACAGGGAGATAGAACGCGTAATAGGCTGGAGAGTCTAGCCCCTCCGCAGCCTTTCCCCCGCGCCGCCCGTCGCGCAGCTCTCACGCCCCAAGGGGGGCCATCTCGTGCATGAAAGAGGGTGGTTGGGTCTTGCAGGGCCTCAACCTCATACATGACTGGGAGAAGCTCCGCGCGCTCCTAGCCGAGGACCTCGAGAAGGCCAGGGACGTGCTCCCCAAGAGGATATACGACGACCTAGAGGCAAAGCTCCGCGACACCGCCGAGAAGCATGGCCTCGCACCCGAGGAGGCCAAGAAGATAATCAGCTACGTCCTCCAGGAGTACGAGTACAGCATGATCGAGCCAGGTGAGCCCGTGGGCACTGTCGCGGCCCAGTCCATAGGCGAGCCCGGCACCCAGATGACTCTGCGTACCTTCCACTACGCCGGTATAAGGGAGTTCAACGTAACCCTTGGCCTGCCCCGGTTCATAGAGC
>JALUFI010000125.1 GCA_027043685.1 Pyrodictiaceae archaeon | reverse complement strand
TGGTTGACGGGCTGCTGCGGGGGGCTGGGCTCCGGCTGGTGGAGCGCCACTACCAGAGGGTGCATGGGAGCCTCACGAGGATAATCACGGTGGCCCGGAAGCCCTAGGGGGCCGCGCGTGCATCGGACCCGTGGCCTCCGTGGGGCTTGGGGTTTTCCTTGTTCGCTGTCTCGCCTTCCCTTGGGGCGCTGGCGCTCCCTGGGGTTTCGGCTTCTTGTACGTGTGCGGAACGTACTATAGTTTATTATTAGTGGTTTGCTTTGGGGTTGCTGTTTCTTCCTTGGAGCTGGTGCTTGGGCTCTCCCATCCCCCGGTGGCTCTCTGGGGGGTGTAGGGTGTGTGCTTGTTGGCGGGGCGGTGGCTTGGTCTTGGGTGTTGATGAGGGGGTTGTCGGGGAGCTGAGGAGGCTGCTTGGCCTCACTGGGTACGAGGCCCGGGCTTACCTGGCTGTGCTTCGTGGTGCTAGGAGGCCTCGGGAGGTGGCGGAGGCTTCTGGTGTGCCTGTTCAGCGTGTGTATGATGTGCTTGCTAGGCTTGAGCGCCGTGGGCTCGTAGCGCGTAGTGGTGAGGGCTATGTCGCGGTTGACCCTGTCGAGGCTCTTGGTTCTGCTGCTGAGGCCTTGGTTGTCGAGGCGAGGATGCGTGCCGAGGAGCTGAGGCGGCTGGGGGAGTTGTTGAGGAGGGTCGCGGACGCTGGGGAGTCGTATGTCCGGCTTGCCCCGGGTCTTGGGGAGGCTGTGGGGGCTGCGCTTGAGGCTCTCCGCCGCTGTGGCCGTAGAGCGTGGGTCATGGTCTACAAGGCTGCTGAGAAGCTGGGTGAGCCGGGGCTCGGGGCTTTCCTTGAGGCTGTCCTCCGGGGGCTGCCGCGTGGCAGCAGGGTGCTGGTGGCTGAGGGTGTCGCGGTGCCTCGCTGGGCGTTGGGGGCTGCGAGGGCGGCGGGGGTTGAGGTGAGGAGGAGCCCGGCTGTTCTCTTCGACCTGCTTCTCGCCTGCGACACGGTGGTGATTGGGCTGCCTTCCGGGGGTGGGGACGTGGTGGCTGTTGTTGTGCGTCACCGTGGCTTCGCGAGGGCCTTGGAGGAGAGGCTTGTGGAGGTTTGGGGCCAGGCTTCCCCCGTCTAGCGCCGTGGGTCTGTTAAGACAATTGTTAAGACTCTTATTCCTCCCGCGGGGGTCTGGTTAGCCCACCCGGTGCCGTTCTTGCCGGAGTTCCGTCTCCTCCGGATAGACCTCTGGAGGCAGAAGGCCAGGGAGGAGAGGATTCCCGACAAGGTGCTCCGCCGCTTCCTTGGCGGCAGGGGTCTCGGCGCCTACCTCGCGCTCCGGGAGATACCGCCGCATGCTGACCCCCTGGGGCCGGAGAACCGGCTCTACATCCTCACCGGGCCCCTGACGGGCACCGTGGATGCGAGCCAGGGCATAGAGGCTGGCCGCTACCACGTGGTGGCGAAGAGCCCCCTCACCGGCGTGCTGGGGGAGAGCAACGCGGGCGGCAGGTTCGGGCCCTGGCTAAGGTTCAGCGGCTACGACGGCATAGTGCTTGAGAATGTGAGCGAGGAGCCAGTCTACATAAGCATCATTGACGGCGAGGTAAGGTTCCACGACGCCCGGCACCTCTGGGGCCGCGGCGTCTTCTACACCGAGGACCGGGTGAGGGAGGAGCTTGGCCGCACCGGGCCCGACGAGGGAGCGGTGCTCGCCATCGGGCCCGCCGGGGAGAGGCTGGTGAAGTTCGCCTCCCTGATAAACAACAAGGGCCGCGCAGCGGGCCGCACCGGCATGGGCGCGGTCATGGGGAGCAAGAGGGTCAAGGCAATCTACGTCTACGGCACCAGGGACGTAGGCAAGGAGATCGTGGATAGGCAGGGCTTCATGGAGGCGGCGAGGAAGCTCCACGAGAAGATAGCCAGCAACCCGGTGAGCAAGTCGCTCAACGCCTACGGCACAGCGGTCCTCGTCAACATAATCAACGAGCACGGCGCGCTGCCCACCAGGAACTGGAACAGGGGCACCTTCGACAAGGCGGCGGAGATCAGCGGGGAGACGATGGCGGAGAAGTACCTGGTTGATAGGAGGGGGTGCTGGGGCTGTACCATCAGGTGCGGCAGGATAACGAAGGTTGACGACCCCGTGTTCTACACGAGTGTGGGCAAGGGCCCGGAGTACGAGACCATCTTCGCCGTAGGCAGCAACCTGGAGATAGGCGACCTGAGACCCATAATCAAGATCAACCATGTACTCAACGACCTGGGCATGGACACTATTAGCTTCGGCAACACTGTTGGCACGCTAATGGAGATATATGAGAAGGCGGTTAACGGGGAGCTCCCCAAGGAGAAGGCGGAGAAGCTGATGAAGCTCCTCCACGACGTGAAGCCCCTATGGGGCAACGCCCACGCCGTGATACAGCTGGCCTACAAGACGGCGTACCGGGACGGGATAGGCGACTACCTCGCCGAGGGGGCGGTGAGCTTCGCCGAGGAGTTCGGCTGCCCCGAGTGCCCGGCGCACGCGAGGCGCCTGGAGCTGCCCGCCTACGACCCCAGGGCGATAAACAGCATGGCCCTAGCATACGCTACGAGCAACCGCGGGGGCTGCCACCTCCGCGCCTACGCGGTAAGCTTCGACGTGCTCGGCGTACCGGTGAAGAAGGACCCGCTCGCCATCGACATGGAGAAGGTCAGGCTTGTGAAGTTCCAGCAGGACTTCTTCGCCACCATAGACAGCATGATAGTCTGCAAGTTCAACACGTTCAGCACGGAGCCCGCGGACTACGTGCCGCTGCTGAGCGCCGCCATGGGCTGGGACGACTTCACCGAGGAGGAGCTACTGACTATAGGCGAGAGGATATACAACGTGGAGCGGCTCTTCGGCGTAAGAGAGGGCATCTACAAGGACACCCTGTCCCCTAAGGTGCTGGAGAAGCCGCTGCCCGACGGCCCCGCGAAGGGCAGGACCGCGAAGGAGGCGCTGGAGGCCTACCTGCCGGAGTACTACCGGCTCCGCGGCTGGGTGGACGGGAAGCCCACCCGGGAGACCCTGCACCGCCTAGGCCTCGACGAGTTCGCCTACATAGTCTCCTAGGTTTCTCCTCTCCCCTTCCCTGCTTCTCGCCGCCCCAGGCCCTTCCCCGGGGGGCTCGCTGGTTTGGCTTCAAGGGGGCGCTATGCTTGGGTGCTGCTGGGCCAGGTACTTGTCGAGGGTTGCTATGTAGTCTATCCTGTAGAGCTTTGCTGTGGTCAGTGTGGTTGCGTCGGTGAAGCTTAGGCGGGGCAGGTGCTTCCGGTAGAGCTCGACTGAGCGGGTGAAGACGTCGAGACTGACGTGTATGATGTGTACGGCGCCGCTCTCGATTAGGAGCTTTATGAGTTTCTCGGCGTCGCCTGGCTTCAGCCTCGCTGCTGCGTAGTTGAGCGCCTCGTCCACTATGTAGTCCGTCACGTAGGGGGCTCCGTAGCGCCCGGCGAGTATCTCTGCCAGTGTGCTGCGGGCCCAGCTGTGCCTCCTCTCCCTGCGGAGGAGGGCTGCGAGGATGAAGCCGGTGTCAAGCAGCACTGTCACCGTAGAGTGCCTCCCTCAGGTCCTTCTCTACGTCCTCGACGTCGGCGTCTATGGCTAGCTCGTCCAGCAGCCTCTCGGCCTCCTCCCTGGGGAGCGGGCGCCAGGCACCCAGCTCGCGGAGCAGCTCCTCCCTCCTCCTCGCCGCGACCGCTACGGCCGCGTCAACTATCTCCTGCAGCGTCACCTTCCTCCCGGTCTCCAGGGCGACGCTCGCCCGTAGCCTCTCCAGCAAGCGCCTCGTCCTCCTGCTGACCCTCACAGTCTCGGA
>JALUFI010000124.1 GCA_027043685.1 Pyrodictiaceae archaeon | reverse complement strand
TGCTGGGCACAGCGGCCAGAGCCGGCGCGCCCCGGGAGACGAGGGCCTCGAGCAACCCGGGGGAGAAGAAGAGGTCGCCATAGACCAGTAGGACCTCGTCTACGCCGCGGGGCAGGGCCCGGAGCCCCACGAGGGCCGCGTGACCCGTGCCACGGGGCTCCTCCTGGACGACGTAGAGCGCCTGGAACCCCTCAGCCTCGACCCGGGAGCGGACCATGCCGCCCCAGGGCTCCGGGCCCACGACTACAACGACTCCATCAACCAGGCCGCGGAGCATGCCGAGTATCCTCGTGAGGAGCGTGGAGTCCCCGGGAAGCGGCATCAGGGGCTTGGGCCTCGTGGAGGTGAGGGGCCAGAGCCTCTCCCCCCGGCCAGCGGCGAGCACCACCGCGTAGCGCGCCAAGCCCGGAGCACACCCCCCTGGTTGGAGGCACCGTGTGGCCGCCCCTGCTGTGGTTCAAAAGAAGCCCCTCCACCCCCTCGCTGGGAGCGGTGGCTCGGGGATGAGGGGCGGCGCGGCGAGGATGGCTGCAGCCATAGCGCTCGGCACGCTTGCCAAGGCCGTGCTGAGCCTGCCCATTAGCCCCCCGCTGGCCTCGGTGATAAGCGGCGCCCTCGCGGGCTACGTGTCCGGCCGCTCCCCGCCCAGGGGCTTCGTAGCTGCCGCTGTCTCCTCGGTGCTGGGGCTGATACTCCTGGACGCCTTCCTCGTCGCAACCGGGTACCGCTTCGCCGGGCTCCCCGGCGCAGCGATAGCCGGCATGGGGGCAGCGGCGCTGGCCCTAATGGAGCTAATGGACATGGTGCTCGCGGCTGCGGCGGGCGCGGCGGCGGCAGGGCTGCGGAGAGCCATGTCCAGGATATAGGAGGGGCCGCCGCTGGGAGCCCCTCCCCCTGGGGGCTGTGAGGACCGTGGCGGGCTAGACCGGCCCCACGGGGCCGGGATGGGGAGTGTGGACCAGCCGAGCCCCCAGCGGTCCCTAGGTGAAGCTAACAACTCTACTTGTTTGATTACGGTATAACCAGGGCCCTATGCTATTTCTATGCCTCCGGGGCGGCGCGGAGGGAAGAGTATCCTCAACACCTCCTGGGAGGGAGGCTGCGTTGCCCGGCGTGCTTGACGCGATAAGCCAGGCAGTCGCGATAGCCGTTGGCCAGGTGATAATAGCGATACCGCAGATAATCGCTGCGGCACTAATTGTCGCCGTAGGCTACTACGTGGGCAAGATAGCTGGCAGGGCTGTTGACAAGCTGATTGAGAGGAGCGGGGTCGAGAAGGCGTTCGATGCTACCGAGCTGGGGAAGGCCTATCGGAAGGCTGGTATTGACCTCAGCGAGTTCGTGGGCAAGCTGATATGGGCCTTCGTGACCGTGCTCTCAGTGCTTGCGGCCGTTGAGTATCTCAACATCGGCGGCCTCGCCGGCAAGTACATAGCATTCACCGCCGCCTACCTGGTGAGGATAGTCGGCGCGGTCATAGTGCTGACGCTCGGCGCCGCACTCTTCGAGCTCTTCGCCACCTTCATAGCCAAGCAGTTCGAGGTAGTGCTGCCCGAGGACAAGAGAGACCTAGGCGACCTTATCAAGGACGTGACTCTGATAGGCCTGCTGGCCTTCCTGCTCAGCATAGTATTCGACATACTACTGCTGCCCGGCTCCACGATATACCCGCTGATACTCGGGGTTGTGGCGATAGCGCTTGGCATAACACTGTCGGAGCGCCTCGTCAACATGATAGCCGAGGACCATGAGGAGTTCCGCCCGGTCGCCGGCTACGCCAAGTTCCTGATACTCATGGTGTTCCTGGTCGTCGGCGTCGCCGGGATATTCGGCACCGTGCCTGGCACCGCAGCGGTGATAGCCAACATAGCGTGGGGCTTCGCGATAGCAGCCGCGCTGATGCTGGTACCGGTTATGTATGCGCTTGCTAAGAGAATGGCGAAGCAGGCAGCATAGCCCCACGCCCCGCAGCGCCCCTTTTTTACTTCAAGCCCCCGGGGGCCTTCCCGAGGCATCCATGCCTCTAGGAACTCTCCTCCATTCTCTCCTCGCGTGTTACTCCGGGATTACCTTCCCCGACCCCTCCTAGGCGCCGGGCCACGGGGAAGCCCTGCCAGCGGGGAGCAGGGCCTTGGCAGAGGCAATCACGGAGAACCGCGGCACACGCATCCAAGCCGAGCCTCTCCCAATGGACCACGTGGCCGCTGCACTCGCCTGCGAGGCGGCGGCCGAGTCCTACACCCTTGAGAGCGTGGAGGAGGCCTACAGGCTCATAGTTGCGGCGAGGCACACGGGGCTCGCATGCATAGAGGCGCCGGGCATACTGCTCACCCTCTACACGCTGGACGGCGTCGCCCTAGGCGCACACCTCGAGGCCGGCTACGAGGAGTACAGCGGCGAGGAGGCACTCGACCGGGCCGAGGAGGAGGCCGTGGGCCCAGTCAGGCTGCAGCTCGCACCCCTCCAGCCATGGGAGGCCCCCGCCGCGGGGGAGGAGGCCGTGGAGGAGACTGCCTAGGCCCCACCGTTACCAGGTCAATCACCCGTTTCTAGAACTTTATGAGCACCGCTGACTCGGGGGCCGTTTTCCCGCACTTGTCGCCGCTGAGGGCGGCCTCGAAGTACTTGTCCCATCTCTTTAGCTGCGCTGCTATGATGGGGGCGCCTCTCACCGCCGCCTCGACGGCCGCCGCCACTGCCATGGATTTCCGTCCACCCGTGACGTCGACGACCGTGTCCGGCGTGAGCAGCTCCGCTACGCGCCTACGCAGATCCCTTGCTTTCTCCGCCGTGTCTACGTCGCTGTAGGGAAGCGTGACTAGCTCCACGGCCGCGCTCTCCTGGAGGGGCGGGTTACCCGTCCAGGGGCATGGGCAGCTCCTCGCTATCTCTAGGGCCTCCTCTGCTACCTCGGGGAGCGTTGCGAGAACCGTTACCTGCTCCGGTGCGGTGTCTTCACGTAGTAGGAGGCATAGGACTGTGTGCAGCACGCCTGGGCTCGCTCCTAGGAGGCTGAGGAGCCTCATGGGGCGCCACCCTGCCTGCCCCCGCTGCCTCCCACGCTGGGCTGCGGTGCTGGGCCGCCAGGGGTGCCCGTTGCCTGGCCGCTGGGTAGCGGGGTGAGCATCTTCACGCGCACTAGTAGGGGTATCTTCCTCTCTGGCACCATTGGGCCCGAGACTATTGCCTGGCCCGGGTCGAGGTCCGGCAGCCTGTCTACAGCGTCCTGGGTGACGCTCTCGACGCTTCTACGGATGCTTGAGAGGTCATCGGGGTTCGTTACCCGGAGCGCTATTAGGCTCGAGGCCTGGCTCAGTATACTGGGGTCTATGAAGCCTGGCCTCTGGGAGACGAGGACCAGGCTGAGCCCCCACTTTCTCCCCTCCCTCGCTATCCGCAGCAACGCCTTCTTGGAGGCGGTGTCCTCGTCGGCGGGTGCCAGGTTGTGCGCCTCCTCGACCACGAGGAGCGTGTAGCGGCCGCCACTGTACCCGGTGGAGGCGACTGTGAATACCTCGTTGAGGAGCCTGGCCACGTGGGGGGCTACATCGCCGCGGCTGGGGTGGGCTAGGTGTACCAGGCTGAATCCGTTGTAGAGCCTTTCGGCCAGGAGCCTGTACTGGGAGGCGTCCAGGAAGGGCGACACCATCTTTTCCAGCTTCTTCATGCTCCTAGCAACAGCGGCTACGGTCTGGGGCGAGTACTCTAGGTACTCGCTCAACGCGCCTGCGAGGTAGTTCTGCAGGTAGTCGGCCCAGGTCATGCCGGGGACGGGGTAAGGGCTCTGGAGGGCCTTAGCAACGGTGGGGGCATTGGGCACCACTGTCGGGTCTCCTATTATCAGCGGGAGTGCTAGGAGGTTGAGCCAGGGCCTCACTGGCACAAACGGGGCGCCGAGCAGGTTGCCGATGCGGCTCTGTATTGACTGCTCCGGGGCTCTGCCGCGGTTTACGATATCGCTGATGACTTGCCGTACAGTATTGGCTACCTGGTTCGCGGGGGATGGGGCTTGCTGCTGTCTCTGGCCTCGGCTCTGGCTCCGTGCCTGCTGGTTGAGGCGCCAGGCTGTCTCGATTAGCTGGGCTAGGGCTGAGACGGAGACAACTTGCTCGACGCTGAGCAGGCCTAGGCGCTCGGCGACCTCGGATACCGCTAGCTCATAGTACTCCGACTTAGTCGGCGAGAGGGCGACGAGTTCGCTCATGGAGAGGCTGTCGGGGAGCGGTGCGGCGACCACTAGGAGGACGTCGTTGCTCCGGAGCAGTGCTGCCGCCTGGTCGCGGGTTATGCTTCGAATTGCACGGCTACCATCTATCTGGTAGATGTGGTGCCGAGCGTAGAGGAGGCCGACTACCTGCACCTGCGAGTACCTCTGCCGGAGCTGCTCGACGACGTGCCCTATTTCTGCCGCGTAGCTCCGCTCCGCGCTTGCGTGGAGCGGTAGCGTTGAGAGGTCGTAGGGCACGAGTATTGTCTTTGGCGCGTTCTGTAGCCACTGTGGCTGCAGGTTTGTGAAGCTCGCTGGGTCCAGCACCGCGTCTAGGAGGGGTACTGCTTGGCCGCCCGGGCGGTAAGTTATGCCGCTGTACTCGCCGGACACGTCGAAGACTATGATGCCTCCTCCGCGGCTTATGTGGTGCTTCCTCCACGCGTACTCGGCTACCAGTCGCTTCACTGTCTCGGACTTCCCGCTTCCTGTCTGGCCGAGCACGGCTAGGTGCTTCGTTAGCTCGACGGGGTTGACTACCACGTCTATGCCTGGGTTGTAGGCTAGCTCTCCCAGCACAACGCCGCCCTGCCCGAGGCTCTTGGAGAGGAGGTTCTGGAGGAGCTGCTGGGGCGGGTCGCTTACCACGCTGAGGGGCCTCGGCGGCTCCTCGGGGAGTGCAAGCTCTAGCCCGCCCTGGCCGCTGGTTATCTGGCCGAGGACGCGGAGCTTTAGCTCGCGGACGCTGTGCCACTTTATGAGGCCCTGGCTGGGGCTTAGGAGCTGCTGCATGACTTGTTGTATCTGCTGGAGCGTCGCTCCCTGCTGTATCAGGTTCTGGTAGAGCTGCTGCACAGCCTGCTGGTTCACGAGGGGCACCGGGTTCTTCTCGGAGACGTCGACTACTAGGGCGAGGTACTCCCTGCCGCTTGAGTAGTCGGCTACATGGGCCAGCGCACCGTAGCGGAGGAGCCTCGTGGATGCCGCGTAGACGTGGGCCCTTAGCTCCGTGTAGGAGGTGACCTCGACCACGTAGCCCACGAAGCCGGGTGGCGGTGCGCCGGCCTGGGCCCCGGGCTGCTGGCTGGCCTGGCTCAACGCGTAGCCCCGCCTCTCCATGTATTCCGGGAGCCTGGAAAGGTTTTGAAGAACGTCTACTCGCCGGGTGGTGCGCGGCTAGCCGCCCTAGGGCTGCCACGCTATCGTTGCTCTCGTCTCCCATCCTCGTAGGAAGCTGCGGTAGGGCTGACGCCTCCTGGCCAGCTCCTCGGCCAGTATCTCGAGGCCCGTGTACTCGCTCCATGTGACCCTGGAGGCCTTGTCTACTACGAGGAGCTGCGAGGGGTAGCCGTAGAGTACTAGGCGTGAGGCCTCGCGCAGGGCCGCGAGCAGCTGGTCAAGCATCGTGTTGTCGGCCGGGGTCATCCACTCGACGCGGATAGCGGGTGGAACGGTTACCAGGCTTGCTAGGTCGCATGGGCTTCCTAGGCCTAGCTGGTTGCCGCGCTGCATGAGCTGTAGGCAGTCGAGGGGTGTCTCTACGAGCATGTAGGTGTAGCGGACCCTCCTTGGGGGTGCTGTTATCCTCGTGGCCTGGAGTGTCGGGGGCATGCGGCTCCTCTTCTGCTGGAGGCTCAGCTCCGCCCATACCGCTACCGGTGCGCGGCTGTGGGGCTCCGTGTAGCTGCATGGGGGGCCGCCTAGGGGGCTGCAGTCCTCTAGGTAGACTAGGTTGTAGAGGAGCTCGCTGTCGGTGATGTCGGGTAGCGCGTTGCTGGAGGAGAGAGCGGCGGCTACCTTGTCGCTTGGCGCGGTGCTGCCGCCTAGCAGGCTTGCGTTGAACCTTGTCTGGAGTTCTGACTGCAGAGGCGCGGCATACTCACTTGCTACGTGGCTTGCCGAGAGGTTTTGGAACACCGTTGTGCCCTGGGAGCCGCAGAGACAGTTCTGGAGGGATACACCGCGGCGCTTGTTGTAGGAGGCGTACCATTGACTGATTGTGGCCACGGCCGCGCTTGCCAGGTCCTGCGGCGTCTGCGGGCTGTAGGCCCTCGCCAGCTCTATCGTTGCGTCCGCAAGGAGGTCTGCTGTGAGCACCCTGCTCCTGCTCGTGTTCTCCACCACGCCTGCGAAGAGGAGGTTGCCTTTCGAGCGCTGTGCCTCTAGAGCGATTTCCTCCAGGAGGAGGCTTGCGAGCAGTCCTAGATTCACGTGCCCCTGGGGCCTGACGACGCGGCTATCGTTTACAAGCATCAACGTGGTGCTCATGTCGAGGCCTGCGTAGCGTAGGGCGGCCTTCGCCACCTCCTCTTCAACGTCATATGCGGCGGAGTAGTACTGGGCCAGCTGCTGGACTAGGGGACCGTGCCTTATGAGAACCCTCCTAGCGCCTAGGCGCACGCCGTTGATGCTCTGTATCCGTGCAAGGGCTAGGAGGCTTGCTAGCTCAACCACGTATACAAGTGCCTGGCGTACACGTTCCCCCCGGGGCACGTATAGCACGGGCGGCGCGTTGGAGCCAGCTATGGTTGGCGCGTAGAGCCTCTCCCAGGAGCCGCCGGGGCGGCGGTGGAGAATGGCCAGCTTAACCAGACTCGCCTCGCCGCCCGCGGCATGCGCCGTGACGGCGCTCGCGTCCACAAAGAAGACCTCATCGCCAGGCCACGAGGGGGGCCAGGCCACGGCGCCCAGCCGAGGCGTGAAGACCCTCAACTGGGCGCAGCTGCTGCACGCGCCAACAGCGAGCCCCGCTACTAGGCCGAGGGCAGCCTCCGGCTCAAGGGGCAAGGCGGCCGCACACCTGGGGCCGGTGAATGCCTCTGCTCGGCCGCTGTGTGCCCGGATGAGCCTCTCGGGGAGGGCTAGCCTTACCCGTGGGGTTGATGGCTACGTCTCGTTATATTCTTACCGCTCATCCCTGCTCCTGGCAAAGCCCTCTGAAAAACTGTTGTCAGCATCCACGCAGCGTTCACCGTAACGGTCTTTGCAGCGGGAGGGAGCTTCCCTTCCTAACCGCGGGTAGGTTGCCAGGGAGGGCGCTGCTGAGGACCATGGAGGGGTGGCCGCGTGTTGGGAGAGGCCTCTGCTGTTGTCGAGGTGCGTGTGCCCCGGAGGCTTCTGGAGGAGGCTGAGCGGCTCGGCATAGATGTTGAGCGCGTAGCCGGGGAGGCGCTGCGTAGGGCTGTGGCTGAGGAGAGGAAGAGGAGGCTCGCTGAGGCGCTGCGAGGCCTCTCAGAGGCCATGGAGCGTGTCGATCCTGATGAGTGGGTGGCTTTGATCCGCTCAGCACGCGAGGGGAGGAGCCTAGTTTGATTATCCTTGATGCCTCCGCCCTGTACCCCCTGGCTAAGCTTGCCTCGGGGAGCCCTGAGGCTGTTGCTGAGAGGCTTGTCGCCGAGGAGGCCGCTGTGCTTGACCTAACCCTCTACGAGGCAGCTAATGCAGCGGTGATTGAGGCCAGGAGGGGTCTAGTGGAGGGGCTCGGCCGTGTCCTCCGCTCGCTTGCCCTGCTAGCTGAGTCGTTGACCGTCATCCGGGTCGAGCCTAGCGACGTTGAGGCTATTGGTAGGCTTGCGGAGGAGATGCGGCTGACTAGCTATGATGCAGCCTACGTGTACTACGCTAGGCGCTTGAACGCGCTCCTGGTTACCGGGGACCGGGAGCTGTTGAGGAAGGCCCCGGACGTCGCGGTGGAGGTGGAGGCGTGGCTCCGGCGGAGAGGAGCACAGTAAAGAAGCCGGCCGCCCGGGCTTCAGGGCTGTAGCTTTATGGCTAGGCGGTGGCCCTCCACCTTCCACTCCTTGGCGCCGCTTGGCGGCTCGTCTAGGAGTTCCACCGTCTTCACCCTTACCTCTCTCTTTATGTAGTCGATGTGCTTCTCTACTGCCTCTCTTAGCTGGCCCTCGGCGTAGACCATTAGCTTCTCCGCGACGTGGTCGACGGGGAGGTCTAGCTGCTTGCGGAGCACCTGGGCGCGGCGCACCACCTCCCTCGCTAGGCCCTCCAGGAGGGTCTCCTTGTCGAGCCTTGCCTCCACGTAGACCTTGATTGTTTCCAGGTCTATCTCGTCGGCCCCCTCTGCCCACTCGGGCGGCTGCTCGGACACCTCCACGTTCTTTATGTTGGCTAGCCTGGCGAGCACCGTGGCTGCTTGCTCCAGTAGCTGCCTGGAGGGGGCGCCCTGCTTGGGCACTATCGCTGCCCTGGGGAGGGGCCAGCGCCTCTTTATCCTCCTCTCCGTGCGGAGAGCGAGCACCTTCTCCGCGGCCTCTATTGCCTGGCTTGCCGCCCTCCAGGCCTCCTCGTCCAGGAGCTCCGCTGGTACCTTGGGCCAGGGCTCTAGGTGCACGGTCTCCTCTGTGGACTCGGGCTCGTATTTCTTGATGAATGCCTGGTAGAGGTACTCCGCGGTGAAGGGCACGAGCGGCGCTAGGAGGAGTATCGCTGCCCGTAGCGCCGTGTAGAGAGTCTTGTAGGCAGCGTTCTTGCTCTCAGTCATCTCCTCCTCCCAGACCCTGGGCCTTATGAGGGGTATGTAGGTGTGGCTTATCTTCTCCACCACGAGGTCGAGTGCCGCCCGCACCGCGTGGTGCATGTTGTCGCTCTCTATCGCCTCGCTCACCGCCTTGACTGCGCGGTGTAGCTCGTAGAGGAGCCACTTGTCCTCAATCTCGAGCCTCGGCTCGCCAGCCTTTGCGGGGCTCCACTTGTCCAGCTCCATGTAGGTGTCCGCGAACCTCACGGTGTTCCAGAGGGTGTTGAGCTGCGAGCGGTACCTCTCCACCTCGTCGGGGTCGAAGTTGACGCTGTCCCATGGGGCGCGGCTGAGGAGGAGGAGCCTCATGGGGTCTGCTCCGTGGCTCTTCATCCACTCCAGGGCCCAGACGACGTTGCCCTTGCTCTTGCTCATCTTCTTGCCTTCCTTGTCGAGCACGTGGCCCTGGAGGAGGACCTCGCGGTAGGGCTTCTCGCCGTGCCAGACTATGCCGGTCACGAGGAGGGTATAGAACCAGCCCCTGGTCTGGTCAGCCGCCTCTGTTATCCAGCGGTAGGGGTAGAGCTTCTCCCATAGGTGGAGCCAGCCGTACTGCCTGAGTGCCGCCGTGTGGGCGACGCCGCTGTCCATCCAGACGTCTAGGACGAAGGGCTCCCGGACCATCTCGCCGCCGCACTTGGGGCAGCGGAGCCTAACCCGGTCAATGTATGGGCGGTGGGGGTCGCTTGGCACCTCGTCCGGGTTCACCGCCTTCTCCCTTAGCTCGTCTAGGCTGCCGATGACCTCCCAGTGGCCGCACCTGGTGCAGCGCCAGACGGGGAGCGGGGTGCCCCAGTAGCGCTCCCTGCTTATGCACCAGTCCCTGGCGTTCTCCACCCAGTCCCTCATCCTCTTCACTGCCCAGCTGGGCGCCCACCTCATCGAATCCACTGCCTCAACCATCTTCTTTCTCACTTCGTCGCTTATCCTTATGAACCACTGCCTCGAGGCGTAGTAGAAGAGCCTGGTGCCGCAGCGCCAGCAGAACGGGTACTCGTGCACAATCTTGCCAAGGTGAACCAGGAGACCCTTCTTCTTCAGGACCTCAGCCACCTTGTCGTTGGCGTCCTCGAACCAGAGGCCCTTGAAGACGCCGGCCTCCGGGCCGAAGTAGCCGTCCTCGCGGAGCGGGGTGTAGGCCTCTATGCCGTGGCTCCTGCCCAGCTCGAAGTCCTCGGGGCCGTGGGCCGGCGCCACGTGGACTATGCCGGTGCCGTCCTCCATGCTCACCCAGTCGGCTGTGAGCACCGTGTGGTAGGGCGGCTCGTGGCTCCGGTGGTAGGGCACCTCCTCTAGGAGTGGGTGGCGGTACCTTAGCCCGGCGAGGCTGCTCCCCTTCCTCCTGTCGATAACTATGTAGTCCTTGACGCCCACCTCCTCGGTGAAGGGCTTGAGCCTCTTCTCGGCGACAACCCAGACCTCGTCGCCGACGGCTATGAAGACGTACCACTCGTCCGGGTGCACCGCGGCGGCCTCGTTGGCTATTATCGTCCAGGGCGTGGTCGTCCATGCTATGAGGTAGGTGTTGTCGAGGCCCTCCAGTGGGAGCTTGAAGTAGAGGCTCGGGTCCTCGACGGTCTGGTAGCCCTGGGCGACCTCGTGGCTGCTGAGCGCCGTGCCGCAGCGGGGGCACCGGGGGACTACGCGGCGGCCCTCGTAGAGGAGGCCCTTCGCGGCGGCGGTCTTCACGAACTCCCAGACAGCCTCTATGTAGCGGGGGTGCCTGGTCTCGTAGGCGTGCTCGTAGTCTAGCCAGAGGCCGAGCCTCTTGCTCGCCTCGACCCAGTGGGCTATGTAGTAGTCGACCAGCCTCCTGCACTCCTCGACGAAGCGCTCGACGCCGTACCTCTCTATGTCCTTCTTTGTCTTGAAGCCCAGCTTCTTCTCGACCTCGAGCTCCACGGGGAGCCCCTGGGTGTCCCAGCCCGCCTGGTCCCAGACACGGTAGCCCTTCATCCTGGCGTAGCGGAGCTTCACGTCCTTCAGAGTCCTGCCCCTCGCGTGGCCCACGTGCATGAAGCCGTTAGCCGTCGGCGGGCCCTCTAGGAACGCGAATATCGGGGCACTGCTCCTCTCGTCCCAGACCCTCTTCTTGACCTTCCTGTATACCTGGTTCTCCTCCCAGAACCGGAGCACCCACTCCTCGACCGCGAGGGGGTCGTAGCGGCTACCGAGCCGGGGCCTCTCCCCGGATAATGGACATCACCCTCGTGGCCCGCCGCCCCTGGGCGCCGCAATAAAACCCTTACACGATGACCCCTGGGCGGTGGCCGTGAATAAGCCCCCGAGGCACCTACCTTACCGGGCTACAAGATAGAGGGACGTGCAGGAAGGAGGCAGAGGTGAAGGGAGCGTGGCTGGCGAGGCGGAGGGCCCCTACGAGGACATAATGAAGGAGTTCGAGGAGGTACTGGCCAAGCTTCCCTGCCCGGGCTTCGCACACGCACCCCACACGGCGGATGTGCTAATCGTTGCCCGGGGGAGGAGCCTCGAGGAGGCCTTCGAGCAAGCAGCGCTCGGCGTCTACGAGGTGATAACGGACACCAGCAAGGTGGAGCCCCGGGTTGAGCGCAGGGTGGAGGACACGGGCATGGATCTCTACCAGTTGCTCTACCGGTGGATAGAGGACCTCCTCTACTACACCGACAGCGAGGGCCTAGTATTCTCCAGGTTCAAGGTGGACGAGATAACCCGGCGCGGCGAGGGCGAGGAGGCCGAGTACGTTATCAGGGCGAGGGCGTGGGGCGAGCCATTCAACCCGGAGAAGCACCCCCACCGCACCATAGTCAAGGCAATGACGTATGCCATGATGGATATAGTGAAGGAGAATGGGTGCTGGAGGGTACAGTTCGTCGTAGACATCTAGCCCCCCGTGGGGGTGGCCGGCGCCGTGGCGGGGCTCTGGAGCCCAGATGGGAGGGACCCCAGGGACGAGGAGCCGGTGCGGGTGCATCTCCGCATCTACGGCAGGGTGCAGGGCGTCTTCTTCCGCGCCACTATGAGGGAGGTGGCCACCTACTACGGGGTCAACGGCTGGGTGAGGAACGTGCCGGACGGCAGCGTGGAGGCGGAGCTCGAGGGGCCGAGGCGCGCCGTCGAGGAGGTGGTGAAGTGGGCGCTAAGGGGCCCCCCGGCGGCGAGGGTGGAGAAGCTGGTGGCGGAGTTCCTCCCCTACACGGGGAGGTACAAGGGCTTCGTAATCCGGTATGATTAAGCACCCCCGTAGTGCATGCATCCGCCTCTCCCTGGGGGATGTCTGGCCTCCCCGTAGGGCGCCGAAGCCCCCGCCCGTGGGGGCGGTGTGGTGGGGGTGAGCTGGCAGGAACCCCTCTCCTGCCTAGGCCTCCCTCCCCCCGGGGGCCGGTGGCCTTGTTTCCCTCCCCCGGCGTCTCCCCGCTGCTACACTCTCCCCCGTGGGTGGCGGCGGGGTGGCGGTGTTCTCTGCACGGTATCGTGTCCACTGGAGTGAGACCGACGCGGCGGGGATTGTGCATTTCAGCAACTTCTTCAGGTACTGTGAGAGGGCTGAGGAGGACTTCCTCTTCAGCCTCGGTGTGTGCGAGTGCCTTGGGCGCGAGGGGCGGCCGGTTATCGCGTTTCCACGCGTCCACAGCGAGTGCAGCTATGAGGCCCCGTTGAGGCCTGGCGACGTGTTCCGCGTGGATATAGACGAGGTCGTGCTGGGCAACAAGAGCGTGACGTACCGGTTCACTATATTCAACGAGACCCTTGGCCGTAGGAGCGCGGTCTGCAGGATCGTCGCCGTGGCGTATGACCTCCGGGAGGGCAAGAGTATACCGTTGCCCGCTGAGCTGAGGAGGAGGCTCCTGGAGGCCGGTGCCGTGGAGAGGGAGCAGCGGGGGTCTGGGGGCGCCGGCGGTTGAGGCTTGTGAGGCTTGGCTCCACGAGGCTCGCCGTGTACACCCACGGCTCGGTGCCGGAGAGCTTCGTTGAGGAGTGCCTCGGGGTTCTCCGCGAGGTCTACCTCGCCGCTGACCGCCTCGGCGAGGCGCCGGGGCTCGTGGAGCTGCACCTATACGAGAGCCGGGGCCTGATGAGGAGCGTTCTCTCCGCGGAGGCCTCTAGGCTCGGCGTGGCTGTTGACGCGGAGTTCGTGGCCATGCATGAGGCGTGGACCGGGGTGCCGCGGATACACGTCCCGCTGGACGCGGGCGAGAGTAGGTGGTTCCACCCGCTGCTGGGCCATGAGGCTGTCCACAGCGTGCTCCACGGGGACCTGCTTTACTACATGGCTGATGCGCCGGAGGCCTCGAGGCTCGGGCTCCTCGCCGCCTACGCTGCAGCGGTGACTGTGAAGGACCTGGAGGTCCACGTGTGGGCGGCCAGGGCGGGGCTCGGCTGGCTCCTCGAGGGGATGAGGGGCTACTGGCTCACCG
>JALUFI010000123.1:1859-3875 GCA_027043685.1 Pyrodictiaceae archaeon | reverse complement strand
CTCCGCGTGGAGGACCTGGGGAGCGGCTACCGGCTCCTGGTGGCGGAGGCGTATAGCCTGCAGAGCCTGGTGAGGCTCCACGAGAGGCTCCGCGCCGAGAGGATACTCGACGCTGCTAGGAGCTACATGCTCCGGGGCATAGAGGACGGGGTGCTCACCTTCAAGCTGAACAAGCAGGCCGCCGCCGTGGGGAGGATAAGCCTCGTGGACCTCGACGCCGAGGCCCCCATGGGCCCGATAGTGGTGACCGTGGAGCATCCCCGGCCGAGGGAGGTGGTTGACTGGCTCGCCCCGCCCACCAGGATGGGGCGCCCGGTGCGTGAATACCCCATCCCCGAGGACTAGGGCTAGCTGGTGAGCATCTTCTCGAGCTCCTCGTAGACCCTGTCTATGAGCAGCAGTATCTCCCTGGCCTTGCTGCTCAGCCTTAGCCCGCCGTCCTCGGTCCTTGTGGCCTCGCCGCTCGCCTCTAGGAAGCCGAGTATCCATGCCAGCTCGGGGCTCTCCCCGGGGCTCGCCTCCCCCGCCTCGGCTGCTGCGTGGAGCTTTCCGCGGAGCGCCCGCAGCCTCCCCCGGTCAAGGGCCAGCGGGATGTAGGGGAGCACCACCGTCTCCCTCATGGCTTCGTGCTTGTAGTAGGGGTGGATGGGTGCCACCGCCTGGGCCGCTAGCAGTGCTGCCGCCGACTCGGGCTTGAAGCCGCCGGTGGCGTTGAGGTAGACCAGCTTGCCGTCGAGGTAGGCCTCCCTGGCGTCCCTGGCGAGCGTCACCGCTAGCTCCACTAGCCCGGTCCAGAACGGCTTCCTGCCCAGGCCCTGGACTATCCTCGCCTCCACCTCTGCGCCGCGGCAGGCGGGGCGGAGCCAGGCGGCGAGCATCTCCGCTGCGAGCCTGCCCTCCGGGGTGTCGCTGGCGTAGAGCACCACCCGGTCCACGCCGCTGCAGCCGCCCCGGAGCACCCAGTCCATCGCGTTTAGCTCAGCGCTCATCCCGTAGGGGTCCCGGTCAAGCAGGCACGCGACAGCCGCGAGGCAGTCCCTGGCCTCGCCGCCCCCGAGCCTCCTGCAGCACTCCTCCTCGTCCCTCGCCCTCGGCTCCCCGCCGCATACGCGGAGAAGCTCCACGCAGCCCGGGGGCGCGGCGCAGCCCCCGGCCCCGCCCTGGGAGAGGACGCGGTAGGCGTTCCGGATGAGGCTGGTGCCGACGAGGACGAGGTGAACCGAGCCGGTCACAGCTGAGCCACCCACAGCTGGGCAGGGGGCCGGGGGTCTAAGGCCTGGGCGGCTCCGAGCCGCGGCGCGCCAGCCGCTGGGCGGCCACGTAGGCGACGGTTATCGAGGAGAGGCTGAGGGCCTCCAGGATGAGGGCCGCGAGGCAGGCCTCGGGGAGCGCCCTGCCCGCCTCGAGCAGGTTGTAGACGAGGACTGTGAGGCTCCAGGTCTCCGGCACCGAGACGACTATGCTTGCCCCGAACTCGCCGAGGCTCGCGGCTGCCGCGAGCCCGGCTGCAGCCGCAGCCGCCGCGGCCTGGGCGGCTAGGAGGTGCCTCATGTACCCTGCTCCACGGATGCCGGTGAGCAGCATGTGCTCCCTGACCGCCCTGCCCAGCCTCTCCCTTGCCTCGT
Source organism: Pyrodictiaceae archaeon (assembly GCA_027043685.1). Lineage (GTDB taxonomy): Archaea > Thermoproteota > Thermoprotei_A > Sulfolobales > Pyrodictiaceae > QNYQ01. The sequence continues at coordinate 2,250 of JALUFI010000123.1, read as the reverse complement.
CCAGCGCCCTGCTCGCGAGCGGCAGCGCGGCCGCGAGGTGGGCGAGGAGGATGAGGGCGACCGAGGCCCCGGCTGGGCCCAGGAGGCGGCTGAGGGGCTCAAAGTACTCTATGGTCGCGGAGACGCCGTAGGCCACGGGGGCCACTGCGACAGCGGAGAGCGCGGCGACGCTGAGGCTCCTGCTCTCCGCCACAGCGAGCCCCAGGGGCACCGCCGCAGCCACAGTGGCGGATGCGTAGACGATGCTGTTCACCGTGGCCCTCAAGAGGCCGGGGCCCATGCCGCTGGCCAGCTCCGCTAGGAACCCGGGGCTCGCCGAGGCAGCCTCCGCGGCCAGGGCTGCGAGGGGCGCGTAGAGGTAGACAGTGACGGCCACGGCGTAGGTGGCCGC
>JALUFI010000123.1:0-1849 GCA_027043685.1 Pyrodictiaceae archaeon | reverse complement strand
CCCCGGTCACGGCTAGGCCCCGTGGAGGGGGAGGCCGCGGGGCCTAGCCGTGACCGGGGCGGGTACGAGGCGCCTCGTGTAGGCAAGCAGCGCGGCCGCGAAGAGGGCTGCGGCCACGAGCTCCGCGAGCGCGAGGGCGGCGACTGCGCCGCGGAGGCTCGGGAACCCCGTGTAGAGGCTGTACAGCATCGCCTCAACCGTGTAGTACCTGTAAGCCGCGCCGGCAACCACCAGGGGGGAGGCGCTGGTGGCGGAGTAGAGGAAGGCGAGGCCCCAGGCAGCCGCAGCGGCCCTGGCTGTCGAGGGGAGGAGGAGGCGCCGCCACAGCGAGGGGCCCCGGAGCCCGAGGAGCCGGGCATGCTCGAGAACCGATTCCTCGACCCCACGGGCGGCCGCGTCCACGAGAGAGGCTGCGAGGCCTATGTTGAAGTAGCTGTTCAGCGCCACCACGCCGCTCCAGCCCCAGGCGAGGAACCCGAGGGGGGTGCCGGAGTAGAGGACGCGGAGCCCAAGCGCCGCCACCACCACCGGCGACATGAAGGGCGCCAGGCCCAGCACCACCGCCGTCCTCGCCGCCCTGCAGCCGTAGAACCCGGAGGCTATGCCCAGCGGCCACCCAATGGCGACGGCCAGGGAGGCGGAGGCCACGGCCTGGCCAAGGGTCCAGGTGACCAGCCAGCCTAGGTCGAAGGGCAGGCCGCTCAGCCTCGGAGGCCAGTAGGCGCGGGCGAAGAGCAGCACCGGGGCAACGTAGAGCGCTACGACGAGCCACGCGGCGAGCGAGAGGACGAGGCCCAGGAGCCCCAGCGGGGGAGCCGCGACGCGGCGAGCGAGTCTATGGAAAAACAAGGCCCCTCCCTGCCCCACGCGCGGCGCCGGCACCCTAGCCGCTCATTATCTTTAGCCACTCGGCTAGCCACTTCTCCAGCTCGGAGGCCACCATGCTGGGAGGAAGCAATGGGTTAGCGGCGAGCCCCACCTTGTCTAGGGTGAGGGCGTACCGGTAGTAGGGCGGCAGCTCTACATGCGGGTTCGCTGGGAGCATCCACTGGCTCGTGGGTATCTCCTTCTGCACCTCGGGGCTCAGGAGCCAGTCGACGAACTCCCTGGCCTCCTTGGTGGGAGCGCCTCTGAGGATCGCGACGCCCTCCACCTGGAGCCACGCTATCGGCTTATCACCCACCTTGAGCACCGTGGCGTTTATGTCTGGCTTCATGGGTTTCCCGTGCTTCGCGTTGTACCAGGCGCTGTAGGCGGGGTCTGTGCCGTAGCTGACCATTATTGCGCGCTTGCTGCCCTTCCTGCTGAACTCGTCCCAGGCGGCGCCCCAGCTCTTGGCGATGAGGACGCCGTGGCTCTTCAGCTCCTCCCATAGCTGTCTCCAGTCCCTCCCCTCGGCCTTGGAGACCGCTATGGTGTATAGGAGGAAGTTGAGCCCGGTGCTGCTCCTCGTTGGGTCCTCGACAACGAGCCTGGGCGCCAGCTTCACCAGCTCGTCGAGCGTGACTCCGTCGCGTAGCATCTCCAGCTCGGTATTGTTGAGTCTCTTCGGGTCATAGACGAGGGCTATGACGCCGTAGTCCACCGGGGTGACGCAGTCGTCGGGGTCGAGGGCGTTTGCCAGCTTCTCGCTCGCCTCGGGGCTAAGGTAGCACTGGAGGAGGTCGTGCTTCTTCAGCTCCTGGGTGGTTACCTCGTCGACGCCTATGATTATGTCCGCGGTTGGCTTGCCCTCCTCGGCCTCCCTTATAGCTGTAGTAACTGCTGCCCTTGCACCGTCGAATAGCCTCAACTCTACCCTTATCCCGGTCTCGTTCTCGAAGCGCTTGACTAGCTTCTGGAAGAGGTC
>JALUFI010000122.1 GCA_027043685.1 Pyrodictiaceae archaeon | reverse complement strand
GCGAGGAGATTGGATAGAGACGGGAGTGGTGGGCCCGCGGGGATTTGAACCCCGGACCTCCGCCGTGTGAGGGCGGCGTCCTAACCAGGCTAGACGACGGGCCCACCCGGGGGCCTCCCCGAAGCCCCCTGCCCCGGGGAGACCCCATGAAGAAGAGAGCCGCATGCAAGCACCCGGGTAAAAGCTTAACGCACAGAACGCCATCCACACCCGTTTAACTCTACAAAGCACTATTATCCAGCCATGAATCACTGACTAGGATACCTTGTACTTGGCCTCTATAGGCGCTATGTAGACTAGTCCACGCCTGGTCGTCATTACATGTACTCTTTGCCCAAGACACTTGAGTCTGGCACCGCCGAGGAGCCTTACACGGACCCATATACCTGTACGCTCCTCAACAAGCTCTATATCGCTGCCTAGGTTTATGCATCGGAGGTTAATGCCACGCCTGGATGCAAGCTCGCGGAGAGGCCCAGCCGGCTCTAAATCCAGGTGCGTGTAGCGGGCGCCGAGGCAACCCCTCGGGTGAAGCCATCCATCAACCACAGCTGAGGCGCCGGGCCACTCAACGCGTACACGGAGCCTGCGCTTGCACACAGCAACCCACTCCGGCAAAGCACGCCTCCCCCGGGGGTATGGAGGTAACCCTTCTTTCCAGCCAGTCGCGGTACAGTTCACGCAGGCTGCTTCGCCCTGTCTCGGCATATCCAGCAATGGAGTATGGTGTAAACGTCTTGGCGGGTTTCAAGCTGCAGCTTCTTGACTTAGAGGCCGACGGCGACCTGGCAGCACTTAATCCGGCTACTGCTTCCGAGATAGGCGCCGTGGCTGGTGGGCGTGTAGCGATCGGCTGCCGCGGCTCCCTCTACGGCGCCCGCGTCATCCTTGCGCCTAGTATTGGTAAAGACGTGGTAGCGGTTACTAAGACGCTCTACGATAGGCTGAGGGATTGCTCGCTCGTCGAGGTTAAGCCCCTTGAGTTCCCGGAGTCGTTTGACGCGTTACGGAGGAGGCTCCGCGGCGAGCCGCTATCCGAGTCTGACTACAAGAGGCTCGTGGGCGACATAGTTGCAGGTTTCTACGATGAGGCCCAGATAGCTGGGTTCCTTGTAAGCCAGGTGTTCAACCCGCTGGGGAGTGATGAGCTATCCTACCTTATCCGTGCAATGGTTGAGACCGGCGTGGTAGTCAAGTTCCCCGAGGTAGTATACGACGAGCACAGTATAGGCGGCGTGCCAGGCAACAGCAAGGTTGCGTTACTGGTTGTGCCTATTGTAGCGTCCCACGGCCTGCTAATCCCAAAGACTAGTAGCAGGGCAATAACCAGCCCGGCGGGCACAGCTGACACAATGGAGGTTCTCGCGAGGGTCACCTTCACGCCCCAAGAGGTCCACGATATTGCCCTGCGGACACGTGGAGTCATTGTCTGGGGTGGCGCGCTCGGCCTGGCCCCCGCGGACGATATCTTTGTGCGAGTGGAGCGGCGACTGGACATAGACCCCACAACGCAGATGGTTGCAAGCATTCTGGCGAAGAAGCTAGCGATGAGTGTCACGCGGCTAGTCGTGGATATACCCTTCGGGAGCGGAGCCAAGGTTGAGACCGAGGACGCTGCAGTGGGGCTCGCCTCCCTGTTCCTGGGCCAGGCTAAGCGCCTCGGCCTTACAATGAGGGTCGCGTTAACCTACGGCGGCGAACCCATAGGGGTCAGCATAGGCCCCGCCCTCGAGGCCCGAGAGGCGCTTGAGACCTTGATGAAGGGCGAGGGATCGCCCAGCTACGTCGAGAAGGCCTGCAGCTTGGCAGGCCTCGTACTGGAGATGGCCGGCGTGGCTCCACGGGGCCAGGGCTACGGGGCTGCCTGCGAAGCGCTGCGGAGCGGCGCCGCTTACCGGAAGTTCAGGGAGATGATTGAGGCCCAGGAGGGCGATCCCGACGTGAAGCCGGAGGATATCCGCCTAGCCAGGGAGGAGTTCACACTTGCAGCGCCAAGGGACGGCGTGGTGAGCAGCATTAGCAACCGCGCGGTCTCGCTTGCTGCGAGGGCCGCCGGAGCACCCGGCGACAAGGGAGCCGGGATACTGCTCCACGCTAAGACCGGGCACCGGGTGAGGAAGGGGGACCCCCTGCTCACGATATACGCGTCCAGCAAGGCTAGGCTGCACGAGGCCCTCCGCATAATAGAGGAGTCTAATGCAGTCGTGGTTGAGGGCGTGGTTGTGAAGGTTCTCCCATAGCCCCCTGCCAGGGGGCTTCAACGAGGCAGCTACGTGTCCGGCGAAACTAATATTTATACGCCACGCGCTGCGGTGCCACGCTCCGGCCCGAGCATTAAACGATGAGGGCCATTAAGGGTACTGAATGACATCCGTGGAGAACCTCGTCTAGTGCAGTGGAGGTGCCTAGCCGATGGTTAAGTTCTGTCCAAGATGCGGGGGGCTCATGATACCCGCGGCCAGAGAGGGGAACAAGGTTGTCCTACGCTGCATAAGGTGTGGCTACACAGAGGAAGTCAGCATAGAGGAGGCCAAGCGCCTCGGATACAATATCGCGGCCGAGACCCCGAAAGAGGAGAGAACCATAACCACGCTCAAGGTGAGCGAGGCCAAGAAGAAGCCGCCGAAGAGCCTCGAGGAGTGGGAGCAGGAGAGGGAGGAGTACCGCGAGATACTCCAGGAGCTCCTGCAGGAGGAGATCGAGGGCGGCGAGGAATAACAAGCCACGGTCATCATTTACGTATTTTAATTAACACAGATTAATTGAATTGAAGTGTTTAATCGCTTAACGCGTGCCGCTTATCCGGGACAGGGGTATCGGAGCCCATTCCCCGCGGAGCGTGCGTGTATGGCGCCGGGCGCGGGGGTGCCCGAGCCAGGTCGAAGGGGGCGGGCTTAAGACCCGCTGGCGTAGGCCGGCGTGGGTTCAAATCCCACCCCCCGCACCACGGAGACGCCTCCAAGGGGGTGTGGAGGGCTGCAGCCTCCACGCCCCTGATGGGCCGCCGAGCCCGCCCCTGCAAGGGGGCGGTGAGGAGGGCGAGGGACAGCCGAACCCTCCTCGGCCGCCTACAGCCGGTTCCTCGGCTCCTTAGGCGCGGTGCCTAGCTATGGGCTCCAGTTTCTCGAGCCGGGGAGCTGCGCCTAGCCCCTTGGTGCCTGGACTGGCTGTGAGGCAGATCCGGCCCGGCCTCTGCTCGTAGGCTAGGCTTGCCTCGACGGGGTTCCCTGCGAGGAATAGGGGCGAGTCCAGGTCGACGTAGCGTGTTGCTGGGGAGGAGGCGGCGGGGTGCCAGGCCTGGGCTATGCCCAGCATTGTTTCAACCATACATCCCCACATGGCTTCCAGTCCGTGAGCCTCGAGGACTGCTGCGGCCTTCGCCGCCTGCATGGGCCCGCCTACCTTGGCTATCTTGATGTTGACCGCGTCGGCGGCTCGTAGGGCCGCTATTCTGGCAATCTCTTGGAGGCTCCTGGCGGACTCGTCTAGGGCGAGGGGGGTCTCTATTGCTGCCTTGAGCATCCTTGCATCCTCGACGGCGTGGGCGGGGAGCGGTTGCTCGACTAGCTCTAGGCGGTCTCCGAGGCTCCTCTCGAGCCTCTTCAGTACCCGGATCGCCTGCTTTAGCGACCAGGCCTGGTTGGCGTCGACGCGTATACTTGCCCTGCCCCTGGCGGCCTCATCCACGGCCTCTATGATGGCTGCGTCGAGCCCTGGGTCTCCGAGCCCTGCTTTGACCTTGAGCCTGCGGAACCCGTTGAGGGGCGGAACGGGTATAGGGGCCTCGGCGGGCGGGGCTCGGCGGAGCCCGGTGATGTACTCGATAGTCTCAGCGAAGACTTCCCAGCCGCGGCCCCTCCTCGCCGCGATATCCTCAGCGGTTTCCCTCGGGGGTAGTCC
>JALUFI010000121.1 GCA_027043685.1 Pyrodictiaceae archaeon | reverse complement strand
CGCGGTAGAGCCTACGGGCCCTCTCGTAGCCCAGGACGCGCTCCAGCTCAACCACCGAGGCCCTGCAGATGGCCTCCACTGTGCCGAACTTCTCGAGCAGCCTCTCGGCGAGACGGGGCCCCACGCCGGGCAGGCTCTGGACGACGTAGAGCTGCTGCATCCACAGCTTATCCAGCCTGGGCTTCCGGTGAACAACCACCGGGCGCCCCGCCTCCCTCTCCCTGCAGGCGAGGGTGCGGATAATCGCCGCAGTGTCTCCCGGCCCCCGGCTCCACAGCACCCGGATACCCATGTCGACGCTCAGCGCAGCCAGTGCCTGCAGCGCCTGCCGAGCCCGCCCCGTCACTCTCTCAAGCTCCTCGACGCGTCCCTCGACGATGATTACTGGTATCTCGTAGTGCTCGGTGAGCCTCCTGGCCTGGTCGAAGAGCCTCCCATCAAAGAGGCTCTGCGCCAGGTCCGGTACAGTCTTCCTCTCAACCGCCACACGGTCCGAGACCACGTAGTCACCAACACCCAGCTGCTCATAGATCACAGCAACGCCCATACGGGCAAGGGCCTCCGGCACACCGCTCCCGCGCTCACGGACATCAACGTACACCCTCGCCCGGCACTCGCCGCCAGCCAAGGCGCCTACTCCACCGTCAACAGGCGCTGGACACTGTGTCGAGCCCGGGGTGTTTCACAAAGGCTTTGCGAGTAAAGGGCGCAGCCAAGGGGGCTCCTCGGCCACCGGGTTGGAAACACTGACCTGGAGCCGGGGCTTGCCTTAGGCTAAAACAATTGGTTAGGGTAGGCGGCGCCTGCGCCTGGGGCCGGTGGTGCGGGAGAGGAGCGTGGTTAGCTCTATCTGCGCGTCCAGCGCCGCTATCTTGGGGCGTAGCTCCTCCACGGCGGCCTTGAGCTTCTGGTAGAGTTCCTGGTCGAACCACTTCTTCTCCAGGAACTCTTTGCCGTCGTTGGTTAGGCGTAGCTTCTTTGTCCTGGGGTCGGTCTCCGCGTAGCCCACGTAGAGCAGCGCCATTATGTCGTCGTGGAGGTCCCTGGAGGTTGGGACGTCGCCTACTAGGTAGAAGTTGTAGCCTAGGTCTATGTCCTTCTCGGTCTTGAGCCAGTAGACTAGGTTGACTAGGCTCCTCTCGTATATGCCGCCCTGGTCCTCTAGGGCCTTGAGGAGGAGCATGAGCTTCTTCTTCCTGGGGTCGCGCTCCACCTCCTGCGGCGTCACGACGGGCCTGGTTACTATGACGAGTTCCTTCTTTGTACCGCCTACGGGCTCCTTCTTCTTGCCACTGGTCTTCGCCATGCATCCCACCCTCTGGCCAGGCGCAGAACCCTGTGGCCCGGGGGTGGAGGGCGAGGCGCCTCAATAGCCCTACATAAATGCAAGGCCTCCCTCCGGGGGTCTAGGCTGCGGAGGAGCGTTGTCGGGTGGAGCCCCGGTCTACGTGTCTACGTTAAGGGCGCCGATCTGCTGCATTGGCGGCTAGTAGGGGGCCCTCATCCCTCTCTTCTCTATCAGCTCGGTTCTTTCGGGAGATGAGAGAGGGGCTGGAAGGCCGTGCTAGGCTTCCTCTCTGAAATACACGGTGTTTCGCTTCGGCTCCGAGGAGAGGTTCATGAAGCGCTACGGCTACCTCTGGCTCGGGGAGCACACTGCGCAGCACCGTTGGTTCGTGGACCGTGTCGAGGAGTACCAGAGCGGAGCCGGAGGGGTGAGAGGCTTGGGCTTGAGGTTGTGGCGTTCCTCGCCGAGTGGACTCGGAGACACATAGCGGGCACCGACCATGACTATGGTGTCTGGATGCGGGGGAACGGTGTCCCTGAGAGGCTTGACGCGAGGAGCAGGGTCTAAGGCCCTCCCCCATGAGTGGTGGAGGGGGCTCAGTGCGCCGGGCTCCCCCTCACCGCCCCGTGCAGCGGGGCTTGGGGCTCTAGTGTATACATCACCGCCCATGCATGCCTGGTGATTGTTGCGAGTGGGGTGGGTGACGTGCAATCCGTCACCCGGTTCATCCGGACCCGGACCCGCCGGTGGCTCGGCGGTGTCGCCGGGGCCCTGACCCCCGTGTATGATTGCTGCGTCTTGCGGGGGTTTGGCGTGTCTTGTCGTTTTCTCTCCTTGTCCTCTCCGTGCCGGAGGCTAGGCTGGCTCTAGGTTTGCTATGAAGAAGCCTTGTGTCTTGTGGCGGTGGGGGAATAGGCGGGCTACCTTGTCTGCTAGTTGGCCGTAGAGCTTGTAGCCGTTGGAGGCAGGTATGGGTGGCTTTTTTGGCTCTAGTGCCTGGTTGTAGGCTAGGTGTTCTTCTCCCTCGAAGTGCAGGAGGCTGCAGACCGCGTATGTGATGGGGGTCTTTGCCTGCTTGGCTATTCTTGAGGCGTTTGCTAGGAGGGCTTCCTGGATGGCTGGGAAGCGTTGGACCCAGGTTGGGTCTTCTAGGTGGAGCTTGATTGCGGGGTCTTTGCCTATTGCGCCGCTGCTTGTGCATGGCGCGTCTAGCAGTATCTTTGTTGGGGGCTTGGCTAGTGCTAGGTGGGCTGAGTCGGCGTGTATTAGCTCTATCTTCGTGGTGTCTGCGCCGTAGAGTTGGAGGACTCGCTTGGTTCTCTTGAGGCGTTCCCAGGAGGCGTCTGCGGCGATTATCCTGGCCTTGTTGCTGGTTAGCTGCATTATGAGGGTGTCTTTTATCCCGGGGGCGGCGGCCATGTCTAGGATTAGGTCTCCGGGCTCTGGCTGGAGGGCCTCGACCACGAGGGCTGATGCCTTGTCCTGGAAGACTATCTCGCCGCGCCACATCTCCTCGAGGTGGTGGAGGGGCTCGTTGAAGTCTATTACCTCTAGCATGTAGTCCAGGTCGGGGTCCCTGCGGACCAGCACGCCCTTGTCCAGGAGGCGCTCCGCTACCTCATCTACGTCGGCTTTGAGCGTGTTTACGCGTATCCACCACTTCTCCTCGTTGAGCGCCTCTAGGAGCCGGTCCGCCTCCTCCACGCCTAGTAGCTGGATGAAGGTGGCCGCGAACCATCGTGGGTAGGAGTGCTTGACTGCGAGCCTCTCAGCGGGGTCCTCTATGGATTCCAGGACCTCGTCTACGCTGCTCGGTGCCCGGGGGAGGCTGCGGAGGAGCTTGCGGCGCAGCCTCTCCACGCTGCCCAGGTGCTGCTGGAGGTGTGGGCTCTCTAGGCCGCGGTAGAGGAGCCAGAGCTTGGCGAGCCTCTTCGTGCCGCCGCGCTTCCCGTAGATCAGCTTCTCGAGGTACCTTATGGTGTAGTAGTCTGAGACGATGTCGTGGCTGACCCGGTAGAGTACACGGAGGGGGGCGTGGCGCCGCGCCTGGGGGTATTCGCGGAGCACTGACTGGAAGGCGCGGTCGTGGCTGACCTTGCGCTCGAGCACTGTGCGTAGTACCCTGGCACTGAACTCCACTATTGCTCTGGCGAACTTGTCCATGGGGGCACCGTCCCTGGGGCACGGGGTGGCTCCGCGGCCCAGGGCCTATTAGGTGAGCGGGCTGCAGGGGTGGATGCATGATATTAGGGGGCGTTGCTGGCTGCTCTTCTCTCCGTGGCTGCTATGGTGTGATGATAGGTGGGCTTACCGGAGCCCTGGAGGTCTGGGCGGTGAAGAGTGTGGCCGTATCTGACCGCTGCATTCACTGCGTGTCGCCCGTCTTCGGGAGGTAGTCTAGGAGGCTTGCCTGCCTGGAGCCGCTCTTACCCGTCCCTGTCTTGGCTTGCTTCCTGTGGTACCAGTTGGGTGCTAGGCGCCTCAGTGTGCCCCACGTGACCCGGATTATTGGTGGCGGCGTGTCTGGGCTGCGTTGGTAGGCTTCGCGGAGCCATTGGAGGGTCTCGGGGTCTGTGGGGTAGCCGCTGCCCCGGAGCCCGTAGGCTCTCCGGAGCCTCTCTATCTCCTCATCTCGCACCACCTTGGCTACTATGCTTGCCGCGGATACCGCTGTGTAGCGGCGGTCAGCCTTCGACTCAACCACTATCCTCGCCGCGGGCGCCGCCTTGGCGAGGACCGCTGCGAGGCGCTGCGGGGGCCCCACGGCGTCGGCGTATACCTCGCGGAGCCCGGGGCAGAGCAGCCTCGCCCTGGAGGCTATGTGGCTGAAGGTCTCGTACTCGAGGCGGTTCAGGTTAACACTGTCTATCACCGCCGGCGGGTGGACTACGATTACCACGTAGCAGGCCTTGCCTAGTATCTCTTCTAGGAGGCGGCGCCTCTGCCCCGGCTCCAGGAGCTTGCTATCCCTCACACCCACGTGCCTAAGCTCCTCAAGGGACTCCTTGTCAGCCACGACGCCCGCAGCCACCATGGGGCCGACTATGGGGCCCCGGCCCGCCTCATCAATACCGAGGACGAGGCCTGGGCGCCGGCAGCACTCCACGAGGCCCCGCAGCGCCCCACTCTTCCCAGCCACCTGGGTTCCCCGCGCCGGGGGAGGCCCCTGGGGACGGGCAATAGGGTGGCGGGGCCTCGGCTCACGGCCGTGCCCGGCGCAGCACCCCCCGCCCTGCTGGGCGGCGGGGTCTGCCTGACGTGCACACGTCACCGGCCCCCGGGGGATACTCGGAGTGGGTAGGGCATTGGGGGGTTATCCTTCTCCCTCCCGCGCTCTCCGGTGGGCTAGCAGGGGTATTCGGGGTAGGCTATGCAGGCTGCTTCCTCGGGCTCCGCTTGCTCAATGCTGCCTGGCTCTAGGCCATGTTTCTCTGCGAGCGCGGCGAGGGGGGTTCTCAGCGCGTTGGCCTCGGGGATGCATTGCTTGGGGTGGAGGAGGGCCCGGCACCCTATGACTGCGTCTAGGCGGCGCCCGGCTCTCGGGAGGGCCAGTACTGTCGCAGAGCCGGAGCCGTCGCCGCGTAAGGCCTCGAGGACCAGCTGCTCTTCGGGCTCGAGGGCGCGGTGACCATGGGTGTAGGCCGTGGCTGCTAGGCCGCTGGGGCCGAGCTGGTGCTCTATGTCTGCCGCCTGGAGCACCGTGTCCGAGGCCTGGGCGTCGCCGCCGGTGAAGGCGTGGGAGGTGTGGCGCTCGGCCTCGCGTGCGAGGTCCACGCCGCCTAGGCGCAGGAGGCGGAGGGCGTTGAGGAGCCTGTAGTGGAGTGGACTCGTCAGCTTCTCGGGGCTGCTTGGCGCCTCGGAGCCGCCGTGTATGAGGCGGTAGGCCGCCCTCACGAGTTCGCCCGGCTCCTCTAGGACCACCAGCACCTCTTCTCCGTCAAGGAGTCTGCGGTGGATGAGCCCAGTCAGGCCGAGTATAGAGTAGAGCGTGGGCGACTCGAGGGGGCTCAAGGGGTATATGTCTGCCTTGACGCCCAGCTCCCGGAGCGATGCGGCGAGCATCATTCCGCGGTAGAGGTCTCCCACTAGGAGGACGTAGTCCGCGCTGGCGGCGAGCGTCGCCGGGTGGAGCCCTGGGCTCCACGCACGCCACACGGGCTCATGCCGCATGGCTACTCATGCTCCCCCGCATACAAGGAAGCAGTGGGCGCCGAGGGATCGTACAGGAGGGGATAGGGGCGGCTCCACGGGCTCGGGCTAGTATGCGGTCTTCACGGGCGCCCGCCCCCTTGGGCGGGGCTCCGCTCCCGGATTCCACGTCACAGCCCATGGGGGCCGCGTAGGCGTGGAGGGAGTCGGGGGCTGGGTGAATTAGGTTTGCTCGCCGCTCTTCCCTTCCGGTGCTTGACCCGTCACTGTGCGCGGCCGTGCCGCCCGGGCCCGTACTGGTAGTGACTCGACGATGTATGGCGTCACCAGCGAGACTATGGCCTCCAGCGTCACCAGGCCCTTTGGTCTGCGATACTCGTCGACCACAACCACGTAGTCGCTGCCATAGATGAGCATCTGTTCAAGCGCCTTTGTTATGCAGTCGCCGCTGCGGACTATGGGGGCGGTGGTGACTATTGCGTTTGCTACTGGCTCGTCGCTGCGGAGGGCGTAGCGGAGGTCCAGCCCCGCGTACCCGGGGTCCAGGACGCCCACCACTCTACCTTCATCGTCTACTACTATAGCTATTCTCTGCCTAGATCTTATCAGCTTCTCGGCAGCTGAAGATAGGGGCTCGCTCCAGTTGACAACCACTATTGATGTAGATATGGCCTCGTCCACTGGGAGGCATATCCTCCTCTCCCGTACAAGGGCGAGCAGGGACTCCGCGGTGAAGATCTGCGGGGGTATGCGGTGCGGCAGCTGCGACTCCACTATCGTTACACCGCGAAGGGTGAGGTTCGCGGAGAACGATGCTATCAGTGCCGGCACTATGAGCGCCGGGGTGCCACCTATCTCTGCGACGAGAAACGACATGCCTATCGGCACCTTTGAGGCTGCACCGAACAGCGCGGCCATGCCTAGGTAGGCGTAGAGAGCTGGGTTGAGCCCTAGATGGGGCGCCACTAGGAGGCCGAAGAGCTGCCCCGCCATGGCTCCGGCGAAGAGCCCTGGGGCCAGGAGGCCGCCGCTGCCCCCGCTGCCGACTACCAGGCTCGTGGCCACTATCTTGGCTACCGTGAGCATGAAGAGTGTGAAGAGGAGACCGCCTGGCAGCTCTCCGCCGGGCACGGTGCCCCCGTGCTGGAAGTTTAGTAGCGCGTGGGAGAGCAGCTCCTCGCCCGTGCCGAGTATCTGGGGCATCGGGACCGCTAGTAGCCCGGAGAGCAGTGCACCGGCCACCGGGGCATATGTCTGCTCCAGGCGTCCCTCCTCCACGAGCTTGCTGAACCACTCCTTTATCCTGGTGAAGGAGTATACGTAGAAGTACGAGAAGGGCGCCACGAAGAGCCCGAGGAGTATGTATGATGCGAGAGCGTCGAACCCGTATATCTTGAGTATGTTGCCGAGGTGTATTGATGGAAGCTTCTGGCCGGGGCCCAGTATGTGGAGGGAGAGGCTGTAGGCTATCACCGAGGAGAGCAGTGAGGGTATAAGCGCATCAACCTCCATGTCGTCCTCGTAGAGCACCTCGACAGCGAACAGCGCCGTGCCCACTGGGCTCTGGAATATGAAGGAGAGGGCTGCAGCGACGCCGGCCACGAGCGCTATCTTCCTCTCCTCGACGCTTAGCCTCAGTATGCGGGCAACGAAGCTGCCGGAGGCACCGCCTATCTGTACAGCTGGGCCCTCGGGGCCCGCGCTACCGCCGCCTCCCAGCAGCAGCGCTGAGGCGACGGCCTTGACGAGTGCCACCCTTGAGCGGACCATGCCTGCGCGGTGATGGTAGGCCTCCACGACCGCGTCTGTGCCTCCGCCTGCGGCCTCGGGCGCGAAGCGGTACACAATGATGCTCGCTATTAGCGAGAACAATGACAGCGTGAAGAACATCGCTACAATGTTCCTATGCTCTACCTCGAGTACCGCGTAGTCGGACACGTGGAGGTACTCCAGGGGGTCCGGGACGCCGTGGAAGTAGGCCGAGACCGCTATTGTGACACGGAGAAGGACATAGAACACGCCTATAGCTAGCGAGGCGACTATAGCAGTCAAGGTACCTATTATGAGCCAACGCTCCACGGAGCCCAGGCGCTCATTGACGATATATGCTACCCTCTCTAGGCGCTGCTGGAGCCGCTGCAGAGCACTGCTATCGCCTTCCACCTCCTCCCTCCCCGTGAGCAGAAAGCGCTGCGGGGCGTAAGGGTTGAATAAGTAGGGTTTCCCCGGGGGGCCACGTCGTTGGGGGATGAGGCGTGGCCGAAAAGCCGGTCATGGACATTGTGGACATTGTTGAGGCTGGTCCAGAGAAGGTCAAGGAGGCTCTCGAGAAGGGGGCGGCTGTTATCCGCGTACACGCGTTGCCGAGGACCGAGCTCAGGATAAGGGCGAGGAAGAGGATTATAAGGCTCGACGAGGGCAAGGTTGCTAGGCTCGAGAAGGCCCTGTTCTGGAGGCTCATAGACGCGAGGGGCGGCGCAATAGCCTTCAGGGACTATGCTGACCTCGTGGGCGACTACAAGGCTGCCGCGGCGTATCTGGCCTTCCTCTGGCGCAGCGGCCTCGTCTCCTTCGAGGACAGCGAGGCAGGGCTCAACCTCTACATAGCCGCTAACGCGCTGAGCCAGAAGACCTACGAGCATAAGATAGCTAAGGTCCTAGACAAGAAGTTCAAGGTAGACCTCGCCAAGATCCGCGACGCCCCCAGTGACGACATACTGTGTGTGCAGCGGGGCGGCAGGGTACTCTGCCGCTACATAGTCGCAAACCTGCCCAGGAGCCAGGCCAAGGCAGAGGTGAGGGCAGCTATAGAGGCAGCGGGGTACCGCCCCGCCTAGGAGCCTGTAGAGGGGTCTCAGCACGTGGGGCTAGCCTTCCCCGAGTAACCCGGGGTTTCTGGCCCGTAGTTATGCGTGGGCGCCTCTTCTTCTCCCGGGCGCATTGATTATTTGCAATCCCCTCGGCCTGGAGGGCATTGTCGGGTACCGTGGCTGAGTGGTTGCGTGGCGCTGAGCCATGCCGGGGAAGCTGTTGCTGCGGTGGCACGGGCACGCATGCTTCGAGCTCGTCTACGAGGGGAAGAGCCTCCTCATCGACCCCCATGATGGTGGTAGCCTAGGGGTTGGCTTTGAGCCCCCTAGGGCTAGGCCGGACTATGTACTGGTGACGCATGAGCACTACGACCATAACGCAGTCGAGGCTGTTGCCGGCGAGGACACTGTTGTTGTTAGGGAGCGCGTCGGGGAGTTCACGCTGGGGCCTTTCAGGGTTAAGGGTGTGAGGCTGCCGCATGACGAGTTCGGGGGCAGACTCCGGGGCTTCGTTGTGGCTTATCGCGTCGAGGCTGGAGGCCTGGCTGTTGTCCATCTAAGTGACCTTGGGAAACCTCTCGGGGAGGAGGAGGCCCGGGAGCTGGGGCGTGCGGATGTGGTTTTGGCACCCGCGGGTGACGTGTACACGGTTCATCCGCGGCACGTGCTTGAGGCTGCTGAGGCCCTCGGCGCCAGGGTATTGGTGCCTATGCATTACTGGGTTGAGGGGATGCAGCTGCCCCTGGAGCCTCTTGACGCGCTGCTGCGTTTCGCCAAGCGTTGGCGTGTTGTACGACACGGCGGCAGCGAGGTCGAGCTCAGTAGAGAGGAGCTGCCTAGTGACCGTGTATTGCTTGTTCTCCGGTGGCCTGGGAGGGGGTAGGGTGGCTACTGCTTGGCAGGCTGCGACGACCCGGTTCTCCTCGTTGATGGCGCTGTGAAGAGGTTTCGGCGGGGCCCGGTGGTTGGGCCCCTATGGCTGAGGGTTTCCCGCGGGGAACTCGTGGCGCTCATAGGGCCTAATGGCGCTGGGAAGACCACCACTATGAGGATGATTCTCGGCATTTACCCGGTCGATGATGGCCGTATACTTGTCTGCGGCGAGCCGCCAGGCCGTGCGCGGGGCCGTGCCGCGTTTGTGCCGGAGGAGACTGCTATCTATCCCCGGCTCACTGGCTGGGAGCACCTGGTCTTCTACTCCAGGCTCTACACGGGGTCGCGGAGGGAGGCGCTCCAGCTCGCCGAGAGGGCTGCTGGGCTCACGGGCCTCGGGAAGGCGTTGCACCGGAAGGCGGGGGAGTACAGTAAGGGTATGAAGAGGAGGCTTCTCCTCGGCTTCGCGCTGGCCCTTGAGACGCCGCTGCTGCTCCTCGATGAACCTACCAGCGGCCTTGACGTGGAGGCGGCTGTGAGGATACGCTCCCTGATAAGGAATGCGGCTGACTCGGGCCGCGCCGTGTTGATGACCAGCCATAATATGCTTGAGGTTGAGAGGCTTGCCGACCGCGTTGTGTTCATTGCATCGGGTAGGGTTGTAGACGAGGGGGCGCCGCGAAGCCTCCTCGAGAAGTACGGGGCGCGTGACCTGGAGGAGGCCTTCGTAAAGGCTGTTGCAGGGCATAGGTGACTGGGGGCGGTGGCTGAGAGGGCCTTGGACCGCGTGGCTGCGCTTGCCTGGAAGGATGCGTTAGAGCTGCTCCGGGACCGTAGGAGCCTCGCGCTCATGGTTGTCTCGGCCTTCCTCTTCCCGCTCCTCGGGGTACTCGTTACTGGGTTGCAGAGGCAGCAAGCTGCAGTGGTAGCTGTCGTCCTGTGTGACCACGGTGAAGCCGCTGAGAAGCTGGCCGGGCTTATCACGGATGCCTTGGAGGGTGCGCCTGGGCTCCGCGTGGTTGTTGTGAACGCGTCCGGTTGCAGGGCGCCGGAGGGAGCGGTGCTCGCCGTTGCTGTGCCGCCGGGGTTCAGCGTCAACGCCAGTAGTCTCGGGAAGCCTGTCATCATCAAACTGTACAAGGTTATAGGTAGCCCTGCGGCCGATACAGCGGAGGCCTATGTCAGCGCCGCGCTGCAGAGGTTCTCCCAGAGCCTCGCGAGGGAGCGCGTAGAGAGACTCGCCAAGCTGGCCGGGGTTCACGTTGACCCGGGTGTTGTGTTGTCACCGCTCCGCCTAGTGTCGGAGGAGGTTACCCCCAGCGGTGCCCAGGCCTCACCCATTGAGGCTGCCAGGGCGAGGGCGGCCAGGTTCCTCGCATTCGCAGTCTTCTTTGTGCTAAACCCTGCAGCTATCGCTGTGGCTGACTCGATTAGCAGGGAGAGGGAGAGCGGCACCGGGGAACTGCTAGCCGTGACTCCTCTCCGTGGCTGGGAGTTCGTGGCTGGCAAGGCCATTGGGGGCACCGTCGCGGCCCTCGTCGCAGGAGGTGTTGACGCGGTCGCTGCCCTCGCCTATGGCTTCGCCACGGGGTTCCAGGGGGCCGACGCGGGCCTCATAGCAGTCCACGTGGTGGAGACCATGCTGGCGATTGTTGTGACCGCGTCGCTTACGATACTCGCCACGCTGCTTGTGCCGGGGCAGAGAGCCGCCACGCTCATAACTTCGACAATAACGGGGCTGGCTATGATGATATTCTTCTCGGTGCTATTCATAGACATAAAGTCGCTGCCCGCCGGCATAAAGGCGCTGCTTTACCTCGTGCCGTACACGCACACCGCGCTCGCGATAGAGAGCTATGCGCTAGGCGACGTCGCCGCAGCACTGCTCCATACGCTAGTGCTCGCAGTGCTCTCCGTGGCGGCACTGGCTGCCGCTGTGAAGGCTTACCGGCCCGACCGCCTAGTCAAGAGGAGCTAGCTGGCCCACACAATGTACTGGTCAAGCGTGTCGCCTAGCCTCCGCCACCGGACACGGTACCCACCGATACGCAGCGCGTCAACGACCCCGCGGAGCCTATGCTCGCCGTGCGCCTCAACGACGAGGACTCCGGCTCGCTCCGGGGAGAGGAGCCCGCTCTCGGCGGCCTCCCGGAGAACCTCTGCCTCGGCTCCCTCTATGTCCAGCTTCACTAGGTCATACTTCCTCTCCTTGAGGAGCATGCTTAGGGTCACTGCCTCGGCCTCCACGCTCCCCACGCAGTCTGCGCCGTAGCTCCTCGCATAGCCTGGCTCGAGGCTCGTGTTGACAAGGTTGCTGCTTAGGCAGAGCCTCACCCTGCCGGCTCTGCTCCAGAGCGCCACTCGCCTAACCACGGCGCGGCCACTGTACCCGTTGAGTGCTAGGCTCTCCTCGGCCAGCGCCGCCTGCCGGGGAGCAGGCTCCAGGAGCAGCGCCTCACGGGTACCCTCGGCTAAGAGGCGGAGGCTGAAGAGCCCTATGAAGGCGCCAGCGTCGAGGACGCTGCGGGGCACGCCATGCTCTTTTAGTAGCTCGGTTAGGCCGTAGTCGTCGAGGCAGAACACGTGGAGCATGTTGGCCCATGCCCAGTCAGCGGCCTCGCCCGGGACGAGGACGTGTAAGCCCTTGGGGAGCCTTACGAGAAGGTCGCGGCGCTCACCGCTAGCCAAAGCCAATAGGAGGGCGTCCATTGTCTCGTCGGGTAGACAGCCGCTGCTGTGGCTGAGTAGCCACTCGAGGGGGTCGGTGATGGGACTACTCTTCACTGCCCCCGTGCGAGGGGCTCCCGGAGCCCCCAGGCCTCATCCCCCCGAGGGCTCCCGGGGGGAGCGCTGCATCCCCTATTTTCCGGGACGGGGATAAGGGGGGCCGCGTGCCGCTGCCTGTTTTCAAATTGGCCCCTCGGGGGTGATGACCTGGGTCCTTGCGGTTGCCCTCTTACCCGCTCCTCTGTGGCGGGGCTGCTGAGGGTTTCGCGCCCTGACCCCGAGGGGCTCCATTGCCTCGTCCCGGGTGGATGGGGTGGCTTGGCGGTGGAGCTGAGGCGTGGGGGTGGCCGCTGCGGCGGGGTTGTTGAGGCTGCTGAGCCTCTCTGGAGGCTCATGGCGCGGGTCGTGGTGGCTGCTGCCGCTGGTGGCGGCGAGCTTGAGGTTGGGCATGGTGTGTCTGGTAGTGGGTGTCTACGCGTCCTTCTGCATGGGCTTCGCCTCCTAGGGTTCCGGGCTGAGTGGGTCTCCTCTACCCGGCTCGTGGTTGGGCCTGGTGGGGAGCAGCGGGGTAGGGGCCTCGTTGTCTCGGAGTGCGGGCTCCTGCCCTTCGCGCTGCTAGCGCCTCTGGCTGCCGTCTCTCTCCGGCCTGGGGCTCAGCTGCACCTCCGCAGCAGCTTGCTGAGGGGCTCGCCGCTGCTCCGCGGCCTTGTCGAGGCCGCGTCGCTGCTTGGCGCGAGGGCGTGGCCGGGGGAGCAGGGCGACCGCGTGGTGGTCGAGGGGGCTCCTCCCAGGAGGATGGCCACGGGCAGGCTCTACAGTGGCTGGCTCCCGCTGGTGGCTGGCCTGGTGGTTGCAGCCGCGTACTCGGGCACCGGCCTCGCAGTCACCATTCATGCGCCGAGACTTCTCGGAGAGGCCTGGCTTGAGGAGGCTCTCTCGCTGGCCGGGCTCGCGCCTGGGGAGGTTCTCCGGGGCTCCCGCGTGGTCCTCGCCCCGGGCAGGGGGCTGGAGCCGCGCTGGGAGCAAGTCGGGCGGCCGAGGGGCGGGGCTGCGCAGGCGCTCCTCGCCGTGCTCCCCATGCTCTGGCTAGGCGGTGAGGCCGAGCTGAAGGGGCTTGAAGGAGACGCAGCTGAGGCTGCCGCCGGGCTTGCACGCAGCCTCGGATTCAACGCTGAGGCCCATGGAGGCTCGCTGCGCGTCTCCGCGGAGCCGGGGGCCGCGCTCTCCTCGCTCCTAGAGGGGGGCCGCGACCCCGACGTCTTCTACCTCGGCGTCGCCCATGCAGCCGCTGCCGCCGGCGGGGGCGCTGCGCCCGCCCGCGTCGCTGTTCTCGAGGGCTACCGTGTACCCGAGCAGCTAGCCGCCGGGGACGCAGCGCTGA
>JALUFI010000120.1 GCA_027043685.1 Pyrodictiaceae archaeon | reverse complement strand
ACCCGGGTGGGGGGCCGGCCTGCTAGGCGGAGGAGGCGCCGCTGCTCGCGGGCGCTGCGGAGGAAGGGGAGGAGGAGCCTGTTGAGGCTCCTCAGCCTCTCCTCCCTCATCTCCAGCGGTGTCCTCCCCTTCCCGGCCACCGCGGCGCCCCCGATTGAGGGGAGGGGTCCTGGTGTGATTGTGAAGGGGTGTGCCTCCGTGCCCGGCCTGACAGGCTGTGACGTGTCCCCCAGCGGTGTTCTGTGCCGGGCTCCTTGCCTGTCAGGTTCCCTCTCCTGCCCTGTCAGGATGATGGTGGGGAGGTGGTGGCTGCAGTGCAGCTGTGGCCGGGGCTATTCCTCTTCCTTCTCCTCTTTTTCCTCGCCTGGGCGCGGGATGTAGTAGTAGCGTTTGAGGCGCTTCTGCAGCCTGTCGAGGAAGCTGCCCTCCTTGTTTATTCTTGGCCTGCCGGTCTCCGGGTCCTTCCTTATCGTTATGCCTATTTCCTGGAGGAAGAGGTTCATGCCCTCCATCAGCGGTTTTGGTGCTAGTGCGTGGCCTTCGCGGCCCGGCGTGCCGTGGAACACCATTATCCGGTTCGCTATGTAATCTTGCACCGCTATGTCGTGCTCCACTACTAGCGCTGCGGCGCCTCGTGTCTCTGTGAGGCGTTTTATCGCCTTGGCTACGGTGAGGCGTTCCTCCACGTCTAGGTAGGCGGAGGGCTCGTCGAGGAGGTAGAGGTCTGCCTCCCTTGCAAGGGTGGCGGCCACCATTACCTTCTGTAGCTCTCCGCCGCTGAGGTCGCGTAGCTTGCGGTCTAGGAGACGGTCTATCCTCATCCTCCGGACCAGTTCCACGTTGAGCCATGTGCCCGGCATCAGTGTCTGTGGGTTTGCCTCTCGGAGGAACTGCTCTACAGTCTTCTCCTCGCCAAGCCTCTCGGCGGATATGTATTGCGGCTTGTAGCTCACCCTTAGCTGCTCCGCGGGCTTGGAGACCTCCCCGCTCCTCGGCTCCAGCTCGCCGGCGAGTACGCGTACGAACGTGGTCTTGCCCGTGCCGTTTGCACCCATTACGCCTATGACTTCTCCCTCGCGTATCTCGCCCGGCTCGACCTCTAGCCGGAACCCGTCCAGGGTGACCTCTATCCTTGTCCACTCCAGGTACTTCCTAGCCTCGAGGACCGGCTTGGGGCTGGGGTTCAGGGTGTACTTTATGGGCTCGCTTCTTATCCTCATGTTCTCGGCTGGTAGGTAGCCTTTGAGGAAGTTGTTTATTCCTGCTCGGACGCCGTAGGGCTTCGAGGCTATGCCGTAGACGCCTGGCTCGCCGTACATTATCACCACGTGGTCCGAGAGGTAGTCTAGCATGGCTATGTCGTGCTCCACCACCACTACGTAGCTGTCGCGTGGCACGTACTTCCTTATCGCCTTGGCTACCCTTATTCTCTCCCTTATGTCTAGGTAGCTGCTGGGCTCGTCGAAGAAGTAGGCGTTCGCGTCCCTGGAGAGCACGGCTGCTACTAGGAAGCGCTGCAGCTCTCCCCCGCTTAGCTGCCTCACGTCCCTATCGAGTAGGTGCTCCAGGCTGAGCTCCTTTGCCAGCTCCCTCCATATGCCCCGCTCGTCCGCCTTCTTCAGGAGCTCCCCCACGCGGCCCTTAAGCTTCTTGGGCACTATGTCTACGTACTGTATCTTGTGGGCAGGCTTTATCTTCCCCTCGGCTAGCATGCGGAGATAGTTCTGTATCTCGGTTCCGCGGAAGCGTCGTATAATCTCATCCCAGGAGGGGGGCTCCCCCTCGACGCGGCCCAGGTTAGGCCTAAGCTCCCCCGCCAGTATGCGGAGCGCGGTAGTCTTGCCGGCGCCGTTCTTGCCTATGATGCCCAGCACCCTGCCCTGCCTCGGTATGGGGAGTCCGTAGAGCTTGAAGCCGTTGACCCCGTAGCGGTGGATGAGTATCCTCTCAAGCTCGTCAGGGAGATTCACTATAGATATAGCCTTGAATGGGCACTTCTTGACACAGATGCCGCAGCCTATGCATGTGTCCTCGTATATGACGGGCTTCCTGCGCACGGGATCAATCTCTATTGCTTTGCCGCCGGTGAGGTTAACCGGGCAGAACCTTATACACTCCTGCGAGCACTTGCTGGGCTTGCAGAGCTCATAGTCTATGACGGCGAGCCTCGTCAAGGCAACGTCACCGCCGCTCCGGGCGCCGCGTCACCCTCTACACGAGCACGGCATAGCACCCGGCGCCGAGCCCCCTTGTAAGACCTATCACGGAGCAACGGGCGTGTAGCTAGTCAGGGCGCGGTGAGGAGTGGTGACGGCTACGAGCCCTCCCCCTGGAGGGCTGTGAGTGAGAGGCAAGGTAGGCCGAGTGCCCCCTCAACTATTCCCTCTGGGGAGGAGGTGCCGCTGTACCCCGGCCTGGGTACTCCTTTGTGAAGCCATGGAATCTACCGTGTTAACCGGGGCGGCTACGCGGTATTGAAAAGAATCCAGGGGCGGCGCGTATCGGTCTCAAGGGACGGTCTCTGGCCAGGGAGTTCCTCTCTAGACCATTGGGGCATTGCGTGTGGGGGAGGAGGGGGCTACCACTCTTCTTCTTCCCACTCCTCTTCCTCTTCTTCCTCCTCCCACCACTCTTCCTCTTCCTCCTCTTCTTCCCACCACTCCTCTTCCTCGTCTAGGAGCAGCCAGCGCATGAGCCTCCCCTCCGCGTGGGGCTTGTGCCCCGTGCCTCCTGGGGTCGGGTATGCCGGGCTCCCGGCTACCTCCTTCTTAACCCTTTAGCGCTTTGTTTCACTGGGGTCTGGTTTTCCGCCTTCCTCGTGTAGAGTGTTCTTCGGGGCTTGTGTCCTCAGGGCGTGGATTGCTTCTTGCGGCTTGTAGGTCCTTAGCTCCAATGGTGCGAGTGCCGCCTTGGTGACCGTCTCGGGTGCTGAATGTGGGATGCTGCACTTCTCGTGCCGGGTCTTGTTGTGTAGTTCTTTGTTGGCTGTTGGCGTGCAGAGGGCGAGCGCTTCTTCCCCGGGCCTGGGGGCTAGCTTGGCGAGCGCCTCTGCTATGTTCCGTGTGCCTGCGAGGTACAGCAAGGTGTCTAAGCCGGGCTGTTTTGCGATGCTGAGGCCATGCGTGTAGGCTGTGTAGGCAGCGGTGTATGCTGCCAGGAGGGCTTCGAGGCCGTAGCCCCTTGCGGCCCTAAGCGGGACGATGGATGTGTAGACTCCTCTACTGCCTCGTAGGGCCTGTAGCGCCTCCTCTGTATAGAGTATGCAGTGCAGCTCAACCGCTAGGGCTGGGCTACCGTTGCTGAGCCTTAGCTCCAGCCGGGCGCCGGTTGCGGGTACTGTATATTCGCTTGATGAACTCAATGTCTTCACCCGTTATCTTCGCCACTTGTTCCAGCGTGTATCCCTTCTTCTCCACGAGCTCCTCTATGGTCTCCGCCTTGTCCCAGGGGAATATTATCCAGGCGTCCGTCTCCTCTGCGTAGTAGTCGGGGCGGTGCATGGACCAGGGTTTGAGGTATAGCGAGGCCGTGATTATCCTGCGTGGCCCGTAGTGGTTGAGGAAGTTGACTGCTACGTTGAATGTCTTGCCCGTGTCCGCTACGTCGTCTACTACGAGTATGTTCTTGCTCCTCACGTTTATTATCAGTGGCTGGGTCACGACGGGGCGCTCAGCGGCCTCCCCTATGCCGCGGTAGAACTTGATCTCGAGCGCCCCCATGTCTGGTACTCCGAGGTAGTCGGAGAGGAGCCTGGCGGGTATCCAGCCACCGCGCATTATGCCGACTATGACGTCTATCTCTAGGCCGTCCCGGAGTATTGCCTCGGCTATCTTCGCGCAAGCGTCCTCTACTTCCCGCCAGGTTATCGGCTTAAACCGAATGGGCTCGGGGTGGGGCTGGTTGACCATCTCCGCCCTGGCCTCCGG
>JALUFI010000119.1 GCA_027043685.1 Pyrodictiaceae archaeon | reverse complement strand
AGGCGGAGGAGAGGCTGAGGGGGCGTGGCGAGCGTGTGCTTGTCCTCGGTGTTGTTGAGCGGGGTGGAGGGGTTGTGCTTGCGCCGCCCCGTGGCAGGAGGCTTGTGGAGGGTGAGCGGCTGCTCGTCCTCCGTGTCCGGGAGGGAGGCGGGGAGGCCGATTAGCCATAGCTATTTATTCTCCATAGATGGGTTCTTCTCTCCCTGGGTGGTCGCGGCGTGATACTCTTTGACTGGGGTACGTATAACGCGCTCTCCACGCTCGTCAAGGCCGCTACCCTCGGCATGAAGCTGACTGAGATACCGCCCTACGACTTCGCCCGGAGGAGCCGTGGACCGGACTACTTTGAGCAGTACCGTGAACTCGCCAGGAAGGCGTTCACGACTGTGACTGCTCACGCGCCGTACTACAACGTGGTCTCTACTGTGCCGGAGGTGGAGGAGAGGAGCCGGAAGGCGCTGGTCGCTGCCGCGAAGAAGGCTGAGATGGCTGGCGCCGAGATATTCAACCTGCACCTGGGCTGGAGGGCCTGGATGGATAGCAGGGACCTGGAGCATGCAGCTGAGACTGTTAAGGCTATACTCGACGCTACTGAGAGGATTGTTGTCACGCTCGAGGTTATGTATACGAGGAGGATGCTTGGAACCTTCGAGGACATCCGGGCCATCATGGAGATGGTGGGCAGTGACCGTGTCCAGGTCTCGACGCAGCTCGAGAACGCGTGGATGCTGCTCACCGGCGCCTCGGAGCACGGGAACTTCGTCGAGGCTAACAGGTTGGCGGATGAGGCTTTCTGGCTGAAGGTGCTCACCGAGACGCTGAAGCTGAGCACTCACTACTTCTCGCTGAGGTTCTCCCAGGTGGTTGGCTTCGCGCTGGGGAGGAGGATTCTGAAGAAGCGTGTGCCGCTGGGGAAGGGGTACCCGGAGCTGCAGCCCCTTGCCAGGGCGTTGGCGAGGTTCATGGTTGAGGAGGTGCATGCGAAGCACGGCGAGCTACGGATGCACCTGATATACACTGGGCCGCCGGAGACCAAGTACCGGGACACGATAATGCTCTACGCCAACGTGATGAGCGAGGTCGTACCGCACCTCAAGTAGCCCCGTGGGCTGCTCGGCTCCCTGGCTGTGTTTCCAGGCGCTCCTGCCCCCTAGGGGTTCTAGAGGGGGCAGTGGGTTCTCCTCCCTCTTCTCCTGGGTGCTGCTGCGGGGTGTCTGGTGCCTGGGCCTCGTTGAGGCAGAGGCCTCGGCGCTACCAGGCTGAGGCTGCCCGGTGGGCGCTTGAGCGTCGCCGCGGCGTGGTTGTCCTGCCGACTGGCACCGGGAAGACGCTTGTCGCTGTGCTGTGGGTCTTGGGGCTTCTTGAGAGGGGGCTTCGTGGCCGGGTGTTGTTCCTGGAGCCTACGAGGTTCCTTGTGGAGCAGGTTGCGAGGTATGTGCGCTGGGTCTCCGGGCTTGAGGCCGAGGCTGTCCATGGGGCTGTGCCGCGGGGGGAGCGGGCGAGGCGGTGGCGGGCCCGCGTGGTGGTTGCTACTCCGGAGGTTGTGCTTGCTGACTGGGATTGGGCGCCGGTGCGGGAGGTGGAGGCTGTCGTCGTCGATGAGTGCCACCATACGACGGGGAAGGATGCCTACAAGGAGGTGATGAATCGCCTCTCGTGGGTTGAGAACCGTCTCGGGCTGAGCGCCTACATCCCGCCCTCGCGGCGGAGGGAGATAGAGGAGACTATTGGGCCTATACGCGAGTGGAGCTGGAGCGACCCCAGCGTCGCTCCCTACATTCCGCCCTGGATAGGCGAGGTGTATGAGGCTGAGCTGAACGAGGCGGAGAGGAGGCTCTACGAGAGGCTCGAGGAGGAGGCCGAGAACGCGCCCACGCCGGGGCTTAGGACTGCTATACGGAACGCGCTGCGCTGGCTTGTCCGGGACGGGGCGCTGGCGCTCCGGGACAGCATGGAGCGGAGGACTTCGCTCGCGGAGGTTCTCCGGAGGCTCAGGGGCCTCATCCTCGACCCTGGGGTCAGGCCGGCGCATAAGTGGGAGAGCTTCACGAGGCTCATAAGGGACCACGAGGGGTTCAGCAAAGCAATAGTCTTCATTGACCGCGTCGTTGTGGCTGAATATGTCTGCCGCAGGGTCTCGGAGGAGCTG
Source organism: Pyrodictiaceae archaeon (assembly GCA_027043685.1). GTDB lineage: Archaea > Thermoproteota > Thermoprotei_A > Sulfolobales > Pyrodictiaceae > QNYQ01. The sequence goes on along the minus strand of JALUFI010000119.1, from coordinate 1,798 downwards.
GGCCTGGGCTGTGTATTGATACGTGGCAGGATGGGGAGGGAGGCGCTCCGGGAGGCGCTTGAGAGGGCCCACAGCCCGGAGGCTAGGGTAATCGTGTCGACCTCTGCGGGGGAGGAGGGCATCGACCTCCCTGAGGCCGACCTGCTCGTAATGTGGAGTATCTCTGCATCACCGCTCCGCTTCATCCAGAGGCATGGTAGGGTGCTGAGGGCCCGTGGCGAGGGGGCGGAGCGGGGGCCGCCGAAGTACGTGGCCTACATAGTCACCCTTGACACCATTGATGTGGACAGCTTCGTCGACGCCATCGAGGCTGCGAAGCGGGCAGGGGTGGATGTGCCCGTTGACCCGGAGACCGTTGAGGCCTTGTGGAGGAGGACGACGAGGAGCAGGATAATCAGTGTCCTAGAGGGCCACCCGATGCCCGTCGAGATGCTCTCGGAGGCCACTGGCATACCCCTGGAGAGGCTGAGGAGGGACCTCCAGAGGCTTATGAGGCACGGCGACGTGGTCTACATCTACACGTCTATCGGCCGCATCTACGCCTATGCCGGGGACCTGGAGCTGCTTGAGGAGAGGTTCGGCGAGTACCTCGACCCCGTGCCCGGCACCGTTGCTAAGGTGAAGTACATTGCCCTCGGCTCACGGTCATGGGGCAGGGCTGTGAGCGGCACCTACGACTATGTCTACGATGTCCTATCCAGGAGGCTGCGGGAGCACGGCGGCTTCGAGCGTGTTCACGCGTCGCTGGAGGTCGGGGCTGGCGGCCTGATTAGGCTCATCAATCTCGTCTACACGTTCCTCGTCGATACAGTGGATAAGCTGGAGCTTGTGCTGAGGAACATCTACGCCGCGCCGCGGATTGTGGAGGAGGTGGGCTCTGTGCCCACCTAGTGGCCACACCTCGGGGCCGCGTAGCCGATATTAACTCTGGGGCGGCTTGTGGCCGGATGAGCCGGGACAGGGGCCTAGTGCTCCGGCTGCCGGGGCGGCCCTGCCCTCTTTCCCTGGCTTGCCCCGTGCGCCTGGCTAGTGGTGGTGTGCTGAGCGGCTGCCAGGCCGGTATGTGGGCTGTGAGCGAGGTGAGGCGCCACGGTCCAGATCCCGCTGGACTATGTCTGCGTCAAGAGCGGTGTCCTCTGCCCCAGGTGCCAGGGTCTCATCGACAGCGGCGTCGTCGACGAGCGTGAAGTGCCGATAATGAAGGCGTTGATAGAGCTTGAGGAGAACGAGGGCATGCAGATACTGAAGAAGGCCACCTACCACAAGGCCTACTTCGTGGACGACGAGATGGTTATAATAGTGATGGATCTAGGCGTCGGCACCAGTGTCCCGGTGTTCACGCGGTACGCTAGGGAGATTGAGCAGAAGCTCCGGGAGAAGCTGGGCAAGAAGGTGAAGATTATACCGAAGGCGAGCGATGTGCGTGGCCTCGCGACACACCTGCTGTACCCTGCGAGGGTTCTCGGCGTGAACACCCTCTGGCTGCCGGACGGGAGCATTGAGTACGTTGTGAGGATTACTAGGAGAGATGAGAGGAGGCTCGGCAAGGCCAAGGAGGTCTATGAGAAGATACTGAGCGAGATACTGGGCAAGAGGACGCATATACGCTCCGGGTACTAGGGGCAGCGGCTAGAGCCTAGCGGGGTCCACGGCCTCGCGGAGCAGCAGGGTCGCGTACATGCCTTTTTCCATCCAGAAGCTGGCCACAACCAGCTCGCCGACCACACGGGTTACCAGGCCACGCGGCTTGGTGTAGACTGGTCTCCAGTAGCCGCTGCGCCTCGGCAGCGGCTACTGG
>JALUFI010000118.1 GCA_027043685.1 Pyrodictiaceae archaeon | reverse complement strand
GCCAATGGTTACGCCGGACACCACTGTTATACAGCTCCGCGACCTGAGCGAGGTGGGCGCGGTCCTCCGCATAATACACGACGAGCTCTACAGCATGGGCGTGCCGCGGATAGTCACGATAGTCATGGTTGATGACAGGAGGGATGTCGAGGAGAGGCCGCCGGAGGAGCTTGTGCAGAGCGTTATGTCGAAGCTCGAGGAGGAGAGGAGGAGGCTAAGGGAGGACGTCCACGGGGTAATGTAGGCGCCTCTAGGCCAGGAGGTAGTAGCGGCCGTTGTGGCGGATGAGCCTCGCGTTTTTACCCACCCTGGGCTCGCCCTCTACCGTGACCTCGCTTCTCCTCAGCTCCAGGTAGCGGTACGCGCCGCCCGTCTCCTGGAGGTGTATCCAGCCCGGCTCAACCGCGGCCACGACTACGTCCGCCTCGTCCTCGTACCTGGGCTCCTCGAGGAGCCTCCAGGCGTCCTCGACGCGGAGCCGGTGCAGCCTCTCGCCTCCCAGGGGGCGGACGAGGACGTAGCCCCTCGCTATCTCCTCCACCCTGGCCAGCCTGCCCCGGTAGGAGACGAGGCTGCCCTCACTGAAGAAGGGTAGGCGGACGGAGAGCGTGAGCCTGTAGACCCGTCTCCCGTCCCTCCTCTGGCCTATCAGCTTGTGGCTCTCCTTGACCGCTGCGGCGAGGCTGCTCCGCAGCTTGGAGGCCAGGGTCCTCGCCGCGTGCTGGTCCATCATCTTGATGTCTATGCCTTCCCTGACCTCGTCCACCGATATAACTGACTCCGCTATCCCGGAGCCGAGAGACGATATGACCTCCTCAACCATCCTCCTCTCGTCCTCGCCGAGCCTGCCCCCGGTGCCACGTATCTGCACAATGGCCGTCGGGGCCCCCGAGGCGCGGCGGAAGCAGGCGGGGCAGAGCTGGTGGGCTACGCGGAGCCGGACACGGTACAGGGCCTCGTGCTCCCCTTCGACGCCCCTCAGCCCGCCCACGACGCGGATGAGGGCGTAGTCGCCGTCATAGCTCTTCTCCAGCACCACCTCCTCCACGCGGTAGTGCGTGACCTCCGGGTGGGGCCGGAACCGGGCCTGGAACAGCATGGCCACGACGTCCTCTAGGCCGCCGGGCGGCGGGGGCATCCACTCCCCCTGGAACCGGTAGCTCCCGCACCGCGGGCACACGGTGAGCCTCAGCTCCTCCGGCGCCTCGCCGAGGCCACGCACCTCCACGTAGCAGCTGGGGCACAGCCTCCCATCAACCAGCGTCTCTACCTCACGGCCGCAGCGGATGCAGACGGGCACAGCACAGCCACCCCTACGCAGCCCTGGAGGGAGACACGCCAGCGAGACACCGGGGCCACGGGCGCTGGCTAGCTGGGGACACCTCCTCGGCGCTCCCGGGGCAGGTGCATCCCCGGGCTAATATCGGGGTCGCCGATGGGGGAGGCGTAGCCAGATTGACCCCCTGGCCGCAGCCCCTCCCCCCGGCGGGGATGAGGAGGGCCGTACTCACGGAGCCCCCGGCGAGGGGCCATGGCGAGGCCTTTAAGTGCCGACCCGCCCAGCCCCTCTCTAGACGCTCTAGAGCGCCTCTAGAGTCTCTAGAGGAGTGGGAGGCTTCAACGGATACTCTTTAGACCTGCAGGGGCGGGGCTGCGCCGCGACGCGGAGCAGGCGCAACAAGCCAAGACGGTTAACGGGACAGCCCGGGCCTGGATGGTGGGTGCGATGGACGCGAAGCTCGTAGCAGCAGGCGTGCTCATAATCATTGTTGCTGTGGCGGCAGCGTTCCTCCTATCCGGGGGGCACGGGGCGCCCCAGGCCACGACGAGCAGCACGAAACCCCAGGCAGGCACCACCACGGGCTCCGCGGCCCAGACAAGCACCGGGGGCTGCCCCTCCGCCGTTCTCTCGGGCAGCGGCTCAACCTTCGTCTGGCCGGCGATGAGCCAGTGGGCCAAGGGGTTCCACGAGAAGTGCCCCAGCGTCACCGTCCAGTACAGCGGCGGCGGGAGCGGCAAGGGCCAGACAGACATAATCAACCACCTAGTCGACTTCGCGTGCAGCGACCCGCCGCTCGCGGAGAAGTTCTACCAGAAGCTCCGCGGCAAGATAATGCAGTTCCCAGTCGTGCTCGGCGCAGTCGTTGTAAGCTACAACGTGCCGGAGATCAAGGGGTACCAGCTGCGCCTCAACGGAACCGTGCTGGCCAAGATATACCTCGGCGAGATAAAGTACTGGGACGACCCCGCAATAAAGGCCCTCAACCCCGAGATAGCCGACAAGCTGCCACACAAGGAGATAATAGCGGTGCACCGAAGCGACGCAAGCGGCACCACCGAGATATTCACCACGTTCCTCTACAAGTCGAGCCACGGCCTCTGGCCACGGAGCCTAGTCGGCAAGACCATAGAGTGGCCCGTCGACAAGAAGGGCCGCGGCGTCGGCCAGCAGGGCAACCCAGGCGTAACCGAGACAATCAAGAGAACGCCCTACTCCATAGGCTACATAGAGTGGGCATACGCGATAGAGAACAACCTGCCAGTCGCCCTCATAGAGAACCCCTACGGAAAGTTCGTCGCCCCAAGCAAGGAGACCATAACCGCCGCCTTCAACATAAAGAACCCGCCGAGCCCCCTCGACGACTGGACCAAGGTCGCCGAGAGCTTCGTGTACTCGAACGCCTCAAAGAACGCCTACCCGATAGCAGGGCAGACATTCATGCTTGTCTGGAGAACCGGGTACCCGGAGAACAAGTGCCTCGCGCTCAAGAAATTCATAGAATACATAGCTACTGAGGGCCAGGAGAAGCTGCCGAAGGGCTACGCGCCCCTGCCCCCCGTGCTGAGGAAGGTGGCGCTTGAGGCGGCCAAGCTGCTAGAGTGCGGCAAGGGGTAGCGCCGAGGCGTTTCTCCACGACAGTTTTTGGCTCTGCGCTGCAGGGCTGCGCGCCACGCGGGGAGGACTGCAGGCAGCTGGGCGAGGCCTGGGGTAGGCGCATAGGGGGAGGGCGGAGCCGAGATGGGGCTCATGCCGAGGCTCCGTAGCCGCGACGACCGGGTGTTCTTCTTCCTCCATGTGCCCACTACCATCGTCGTGCTTGGTATACTGCTCGCTATGCTTACCGTGCTGTTCATCTACTCTCTCCCCGTTCTGCGGCACGAGGGGCTCCGCGTCTTCATAGACAATGCGTGGAAGCCCAATGAGGAGTACTATGGCCTCGCCGCCGCGATATTCGGCAGCGTCTACACCGGCCTGATAGCGCTGCTGGTGTCGGCGCCGCTCGCAATCTCCCTGGCGGTTGCGCTGGAGGAGCTTGTGCCGAGGAGGCTCCGAGGCGTCGTCGAGACCCTCAGCGACCTCATGGCCGCCACGCCCACGATTATCTACGGTCTATGGGCCATGGTGTACCTCGCCCCGTTGATGTACCGTGCGCTCGAGGTGCTGCACCGGTACCTGGGCTGGCTCCCCTTCTTCTCCCAGCCCCCGACGCCCACGGGGTACAGCATAGCGACGGCCGGCGTGATGCTGGGCATCATGTCGACGCCCTATGCTGCCGCTGTTATACGTGAGGCCTACGCGATGATTCCCCGGGATCTCCGCGAGGCAGCGTTCAGCATTGGTGCGACCAGGTGGGAGGCGGTGAGGATACTACTGGGCGTGATAAAGCCGAGCATCCTCTCCGGCCTCGCCCTCGCCTTCGCGAGGGCCGTGGGGGAGACTGTGGCTGTGACGCTTGTGATTGGCAACGCGTTCAACCTCACCCTCTCGGTGACTGTGCCGGGGATAACCGTGTCTAGCCTCATTGCCTCGCAGTTCGCGAACTCCGGGCTATACCGGTACATGCAGAGCGCGTTGTTCGCTGGGGGCCTCGCACTGTTCTTCATAGGGCTCGCGGTGAACATCGTTGCGGTCTGGTTTATGAGGAAGTGGGAGGAGGAGATAGGGCATGCCTAGGATC
>JALUFI010000117.1 GCA_027043685.1 Pyrodictiaceae archaeon | reverse complement strand
GAGGCTGCGCCGGGAGGCCAGGGGCAAGTACGTCGTCATAGCCGGGGGCCGGGTGGTCGGCGTCTACGACTCCCTCGATGAGGCGGCGGAGGCGCTCCGGGGGCTCCGGAGGAGGGGCGTGAGGAGGGCCATCCTCGTCCGCCCAGGCGTGGACGATGAGAGGGCGGGGGAGGCTGAGTGGCTCGGGGGCAGCATGGAGGCAGAGAGTGCTGGCGCTACCAGCCCGGCCTGAGGCTCCCCTACCCCGTGATACGGCTCCGGCTCCTCAACGCCGCCCTCGAGAAGTACGGGGAGATACCCCTCCAGGTCGACACGGGCTACGAGGGCCCGGTCATGCTCCCCAGGGCCGAGTACGAGTTCTTCATGATAGGGGAGCTGCCCAGGGGCCTCTGGAGGCGGTACCGCACCATAACCGACACGGTCACCATGCGGACGGCGAGGGCGGTGGCGGTGATAGGCGGGGAGAGGCTGGAGATATACGTCGAGTCCCCGCTCCACGGGGGCGGGAAGAGGCTCGTCGGCAGGGAGGTGCTGAACCGGCTACGCCTCCTCCTCGACGGCCCCGCGGGGGAGACCTGCCTCGCCTAGCGCCGCTGCTAGGGTAGCCGCCCTGCTCCGGCTACTGGGCTACGGCGCCGCCCTCGTCTTCGTGGCGCTGAGCCTCGCCCGGCTACTGGGCGCCCCGGTGGCTGTGGTCGTTGTCGCCGGGTACAGCATGTACCCCACTCTGAAGCCGGGAGACATAGTGGTTGTTGAGAAGATAGCCTCGCCCGCCGAGATAAAGCCCGGGATGATTGTTGTCTGGTGCACGGGGCCCCACAGCTGCGTCATCCACCGCGTCGTGAAGGTGGTGGACGAGAGGGCGGTGGTGACGAAGGGGGACGCGAACCCCGCCCCCGACCCACCGGTGCCCATGAGCGACGTGGAGTACCGCGCCGTCTACGTGGTGCCGCGGATAGCCTACCTCGCCCCCCTAGCCGCCGCGGTAGCCTACGATATCGCGAGGGCCGCCAGGAGGCTCGCCGAGAGAGCCGCGGAGCTGGAGGCGTACCAGAGGCTGGTCGTGCTCGGCTTCCTCGCCTACCTGGTGGCGCTGATGCTGACCCCCCTGGTTGCGCCTAAGCCCGCGACGCCCCTCGGCAACCTGGAGGCGCTGCGTCCCCGCGTCTCCCTGGTCAACGCAAGCCTCTCCAAGGGAGTGGTGACGGCGTACCTCCACGCGGCGAAGACGAAGCTCCTAGACGTCGAGGGCTGTGTGGCGAGGGCGGCCCACGTCTCGGCCAGGTGCGCCGCCAGCCTGGAGCCGATGGGCAAGGGCCTCTACCGGCTCCGAGCCGCGCCCGTGCCCGCGGCAGAGTTCTACAAGGAGGCCTACCTCTCCGGCGCCACGCGCCTAGAGGTGGATGCGGTAATCAGGCTCAGCCTGGGCAAGCTCTACGCCCGGGTACCGGTGCTGCTCCACTGGGAGCCCCCGAGGGCCCGCTTCTACCCCGTGAACTGCAGCCTCGTGGTCGTAAACCCGAATCCAAGCCCGCTGAGGGTAAACATCACGGTCATACGGGCCAACCTCTCAGCCGGGCCAGGCTACTCGGTGAAGCCGCTGCCCACCCTAAGGCTCCAGGCCAGCCTCCCACCCCTAGGGAAGACCGTGGAGCAGCTGAGGGGCGCCCAGCTAGTCTCCATCTATATCAGCTACCCGCTCCCCGGCGGCAAGGGGAAGGGGAGAATCCATGCAGGCGGGCGGTGCGTGAGGTGACATGCGGGGCTGCGGGACGGCGAGAAACCTGCTAATCGCCTCCCACACCTTAACAGTGACCTGGTCGATACTCGCGCTCTACGCGATGATTAGCCCCGTCTACCGCGTCAGGGGCGGCCCCGCGGAGGCAACGATAGCGTTCCTCGCCTACAGCGCCACCTACCTAGGCCACCGCATCAACATCCCCGTGCTGGACGCCCTCGCTGTCCAGCTGGTCCCCGTCCTAGCGGCCTCGCTGACCATAGCGATGTTCTCTGTCTACAGCCTCCTAGGCCTCGCAGGGGCACGGGAGCCGAGCACCGGCGCCGAGGCAGCGGCGCTCCTCGCCTCACTGGTGGCGCTGGCGAGCACCGGGCCCCTCACCGGCGCCGACCGCGTGGCGGCAGCCGTCGCCCACCTCCTCACCACGGGGACACGGTACCAGGTCAACGCCGGCTACATAGACCTCGGGAGAGCCGTAGCCGTGCCCGGGCCGGCCCACTACCTGGCAGCGGGGCTCCACGGCGCCCTGGCCTGGGGGGCCGCGGCTCTAACCCTGCTAGCGATTGCCGGCAGCCTCGCCGCCGAGGAGTGCCGGGCCCAGAGCCCCACGGAGGAGCCGGAGCTCGGCCTCGGCGCCGCCGAGGAGTAGGCGGGTAGCCCTCCACGACACCATCCTCTCCATCGGGTTCATGGACTCCTTCACCAGTACCCTGAAGCCGCCGCCGTGGCGGCAGCGGCGTGGAGGGTCGAGGGCCTGCAGGGACACCGGGTACCGGGCCTCAACCGCGCCATCGCCGTAGCTCAGGTTGAAGCCCAGCGACGCGGTGCTCGAGGACCCCATGTAGCCGTAGACCGCCAGAACGCCTAGGCCGCCGGTCACGTTGGCTATGTTCCAGGGAGGCTCCGTGGGCACGGGGAGCCCGAGGAAGCTGAGCAGTGTATAGTTCAGCGCCTGGAGCCCCTGGGCAGAGACGCCGCCCGGCCAGAGGAGCCACTGGCCGGTGAGAAGGCTGGGCGACGCCTGGACCACGGGAGCTGTGAGGTAGAACCCCTTCCCCGAGAGGCTCACATTGTGGGCGACGTCGTCAAACGACATGTACACCGGGCCAAGCGTGACGCTGCTGGAGCCGAACAGGCCGCCGGTGTTGTAGAGCACGACTACCGGTGCAAGCGCGACCACGTACACGCCGGGGACGGAGGCGTTCACGCCGTTTAGGTCGTTGGGGTTGTAGCTGAAGCTGCCGCAGAGCCACGTATCGTTATAGCTCCTCCAACCATACAGGGTGCCGCTGTAGACCGTCACGAGCATGTTATCCAGGTACGTCAAGGCTGTCCCGTTGTACTCGAAGTAGCCGACGTAGATATAGACATACATGTCCGTTATCAACTCGTCTATGACGCTGCCGGCCGCCACGCTCACATTGATGCAGAGGCTGACCGTGTCGTTGCCCCCGCTCCAGCCCCCCACGAGGCCCGGGTAGTAGATGGCCTGGAACCCTCCACCGATGAAGACCAGGCTCCAGTTAGGCGGCACATAGAAGCTGCTAGCGTTGTAGACCAGGATTGAGCCGGGCTCATGGTCCCCGTAGCTGCTCCACTCGGCGACCGTCGAGGCGTAGAGCACGTGGTTACTGGTGTCGAGGTACTCGCTCCCCGAGGCCGGGAGCCAGCAGAGGGGCAGGGTGAGGGTACCAGAGGAGGTGGAAACCGTGACGGTCAGGTTGAGGAAGGGGTTGCACACTGCATCCGGAGAGAGGGAGGCGGCGACGGAAGCCCCGAAGCTCGTATTGTTTGCCCCAACCTGGGCAGTGGAGGCCTCCTCGTCTAGCCCGGGCAGCCAGTAGAGGAGCAGCGGGGGCCGCGTGAAGTTGAGCAGCCCAGCTACGTGCATAGAAGCGAAGTAGGAGGCGAAGGCCACGGCCGCCGCCCCCGCCACGGCCAGTAGCAGGGACACTAGTAGAACGGATCTGCAGGCAGCGCCGTAGAGGCGGGGGCACCTCACCGTGGCTTCACCACTCACAGCCAGGGGGCGCGGGCTGCTGCGCAGTGCAGGGAGGGAGGCGGGGCCGTAAAAACCACGGGGGACTTGATTGACGTGTGCGCGGGGCTGGGGCTCCTGCCCCTACGCTAGGGCTAGCTGGTGGCCGCTGCCGGCGGGTTCTCGGTGTTCTGGTTGCTGTACACTATGCTGAGCGTGAAGCTCTGCGTGCTGGGCAGCGGCTGCCCCT
>JALUFI010000116.1 GCA_027043685.1 Pyrodictiaceae archaeon | reverse complement strand
AAGGTGTCGAGGCCCCAGAGGTCCTCCGCGGGCTCCAGCCAGGCCTTGTCATCCTCTATGACGAGCACGGAGGGCTTCCCAGCCACGCCCTCTATGACGAGGGCGTCCCAGCCCGCCGCCCGGAGCGCGACCGAGGCCCAGGAGCCTATGTTCCCGTCGCCGTAGCCCCCCGTGAGGGGGCTCTTGGCGGCGACCACCATCTTCCCCGTGTTGGGCCCCGGCAGCCCGGTCAGAGGCCCCACCGCGGCTATGAAGAGGTTCCTGGGGCCCAGCGGGTCGGCGCCGGGCTCGAGGAAGTCCCAGAGTATCTTCGCCGCGAACCCCCTGCCCCCGATGTAGAGGCGCGCCATCTCGCCCGGGTAGCGCCACTCCTTCGCCTCCCCGGTCGATGCGTTGAGCCAGAGTATCCTCTTACTCCACCCGAAGAGCTTCTCCGCCCTCTCCAAAGCAGCGGGGCACCACGCCACTAGGGCAGCGCAGGGGGCTGATAGAGGCCCCGCCGCACACCCACCATTTAATGGCACAACGCGAGTGCCGAGGAGGGATGGGCTTCAGCCAACCCGGCTCACGCCATCAGCGCCCCTTCCCGCTGCACGGGGGCGCCTCGGTCCGGGGTTCGCTTCCGGCGCGTTCATCACAACCCAGCCGCGGGAAGTGAGATACGCGGGGCCCCCGTGAATAAGGTGTGGTGGCCGGCTAGTCCGGCCTCCGGGCGGCTGCGAGCTGCTCGGCGAGGCTCCAGAGGTTCAGCCCCGTGTCTGGGTCGAACAGCATGACCCGGGGCCTGGGGACTGCTATGTAGAGCTTCTCGCCCGGCCCCGGCCTCTGCTCCGGCGGCGTCACCGTCTTAACCGGGAGGCCCGCCACGGTCAACGTAACTATGTTCTCCTTGCCCAGGGGCTCTACGAGGTAGACCTCGCCCTCTAGGCTGAGCCCGTCGAATCCCTCGTCGGGGGGCGCCTCGAGGAGCCTCGCGTGCTCCGGGCGGAACGCTACAACGACGCGGTCGAGACCGGCCTCCTCTACCACCCGGGCCTCCTCCTCGCCCGGCCTATACGTGGAGCCCGCCACCCTGACCACCGGGTAGCCTCCGTCGCTCTCCACGCTGCCCGGGAGCGTGTTGCTGGGCGGGCTCCCGATGAAGGTCGCTACGAACAGGTTCCTGGGGCGCTCGTAGACCTCCTCCGGGGGCCCCACCTGCTGCACCCTCCCCCTATCTATCACCACTATCTTATCAGCCATGCTCATCGCCTCGGCTTGGTCGTGGGTAACGTGTATAGCCGTTATCCCGAGGCTCTGCTGCAGCTTGCGCAGCTCAGCCCGGATGCTCAGCCTGAGCAGCGCGTCAAGGTTGCTAAGGGGCTCGTCGAGGAGGAGCACGGCGGGCCTCTTCACCAGCGCCCTGGCTAGGGCGACCCGCTGCTGCTGCCCCCCGCTCAGCTGCCCCGGGTAGCGGTCGAGCAGCTCCTCGATGCGGAGCAGCTTCGCCACCTCCTGGACCCGCGAGTCTATCTCCGGCTCTGGCACACCCCGCAGCCGGAGCGGGAACGCGATGTTATCGTAGACGGTCATGTGGGGGTAGAGCGCGTAGTTCTGGAACACTAGGCCCACGTTACGCTCCTTCGGCGGGAGCTCGGTGACGTCACGGTCTCCGAAGAATATCCTCCCGCTCGTCGGCTTGTAGATGCCCGCTATGAGGTATAGGAGGGTGCTCTTCCCGCTCCCGCTGGGCCCGAGGAGCACCGTGAACCTCCCATCCTCGAATACGAGGCTCACCTCGTTGACCGCGACCACGCGGCCGAACCTCTTACTCACCCGCTCGAGGCGGACCTCAACCATCTAGGCCTTCACCCCGCCGCTCAGCGCCTGGAGTAGGAGCCTCTGGGTCGCGACGAAGAAGACTATAGTGGGGATGAGGTAGAGGGTCCCGGCGGCGGCCACGACGGGGAGGTACGCGGTCTCAGTCCCGGTACCAAGAACCTCCTCTATGTAGGTGGCCAGGGTCTTTACATGGGGGTATAGGAAGACGTGGACGTAGATTAGGTCCTCCCAGCCCGCGAGGAAGGCGAATATGGCTAGAGCGGCTATACCGGGCCTAACCAGGGGCAGCATTATCTTCCTCCAGACCGTGAACCTGGAGGCCCCGTCGACCAGCGCGCTCCACTCGACCTCCCACGGTATCTTGTCGAAAAACCCCTTCATCAGCCAGATACTCATCGGGATCTCGAGGGCTGCCCTCGCCAGCACAGTGTAGAGCACCGTGTACGGGACAAACCAGTCCCTCGGGACAAACCGGAGGCTCCAGACGTATACGGCGTAGACAGCTATTATCAACGCCACGCCGGGGAAGGCATGGAGGAGGATAAGGAACTCCATGAGCCTGGTGCGGCCCCAGAACCTCATCCTCGAGAACGCGTACCCCGCCAACACGCTGACGAAGACGACGACAACTGTAACCCCCAATGCTACTATGAACGTGTTGGCTATTATCATGAGTATGTCTCTCGTCGTGTAGGTCTGGCCGCTCGCGGGGGCCAGGCGGCCCTCGAAGAGGAGCCTCCAGTTGTCGAGGCTATACCGGGCTTCGAATATGTCGGGCCCGCTGAGCATCCTGTCCGCGAAGCTAGAGAGGACGAGCATGCTGTAGAGGAGTATCAGTGGGAGCCCGGCGAGGCCCAGGACGATGGCTAGGACTAGACTGAGCCTCCCACGGCGTATGGTCTCGACGTCCCAGGCGCCCCTCTGCGCCGGGGGCCTGGGGCGGAGCCCGCGGAGCCTGGAGACTAGGCTCAACCCAGCTCACCCTTCGGCTCAACCATCATCTCCCTGAACCGCATGACCCGGAGGGCAATGAACCCGAGGACGACGCCTATGACGACTAGTATCGTTGCGGCCGCGGCTGCGAGGCCCTGGTAGCTCTCCCCGCCGCTGAACGCCTTGAGGAACACGTAGAGGGCCAGGTTCTGCCCCCAGTACCTGTCCACCACGCCCCACTCGACGAGCAGGAATATGTGGGCGAACGTGGTTAGGAGGCTGAGCAGCTGCCAGACAGTAACGTAGACTATGTGCCAGCGTATCTGGGGGATAAGCACGTACCTCATAAGCTGGAGGGTCGACGCCCCGTCGACGCGGGCAGCTATGACCTGCTCCCTGGGTATATTGTGGAGGGCGCTATAGAAGACTATCATGCCGAAGCTTACGCCAACGAAGCCATTCACTATGACTAGTATGGCCCAGGCCATCTCCGGGAGCAGGCGGGGATCGGTGCCCCACTGCACGGGCTCATCTATCACCCCTAGGCGCATCAGTATACTGTTGAGGGTGCCCTCGGGGCTTCCGAGGAAGAAGTAGTACCAGAGCAGGCTGTACACGGCGACCGGCGTCATCCTTGGGAGTAGCCAGAGGACACGGTAGGGGAGGCTAAGCCTCTCGTCCATGAAGTAGAGGGCTAGCGCCAGCCCAAGCCCTCCGAGCACGTTCACGGCGAGCGTCACGGTGGTGAAGACGACTGTGGTCTTGAGCACCTTCTGGAAGTCAGGGTCGAACCTCATGAGGCTGTAGAGGGCGCGGTAGTTGTCGAGAGACGTCTCGCCGAGGTAGCGGTCAAGGTTCCAATTCTTCAACGGCGTGAAGCTAATGTACACTGAGAGTATGAGTGGGGCCACGTAGAAGACCAGGATGAGCGCCAAGGCGGGGATTAGGAAAAACCCGGCAGGGCCGAGTCGGGGCCTCAAGGCCCTTCTCACCCCTGCCCGGCTAGCCCTGGGGGAACTGCCAGTCCTTGGGTATCTCGCCCCGGATCTCCACGGCCTTCGCGAGGTCGGGGTCGGCGCGTATCTTCTGCTTGATGTACTCTATCGCCTTGTCGGGGGTGGCCTCGCCGCGGAGCACCATGTCCACGGCGTCGCGGAATATGTCGGCCAGCTTCGGGTACTGCGGGTGCATTGGCGTGAGCCTGGTGTACTTT
>JALUFI010000115.1 GCA_027043685.1 Pyrodictiaceae archaeon | reverse complement strand
CCGGGCACGATGCTTGAAGGGGTGTAGACTATGCCTATGAGGGGCTTGCCGAGGTCCCTCACGTCCTCGGGGCTGAGGCCGGCGGCCTCCATGAGGCTCCGGTGCGGCGCCCGTAGAGGCCCCTCCCTTACAGCCCTGCTCCGGGGCGCAGCCATCACTGCTCCTCCTCGTGGAATATTATCCTGCGGAGCTCCGCGCCGACCCTCTCTATGAGGTGGCTCCTCCTCTCCTCCATGAGCTTCTCCAGCCTCGGCATCCCCGCCCTGTACTCCTCCAGCCACTCCCTGGCGAACTCCCCGCTCCTCACCCTCTCAGCGGCCCTCCTCATGTTCTCCTTGACGTGGTCGTCGACGACCCTTGGCCCGACGGTGAGGCCGCCGTAGCGGGCGGTGACGGAGACGCGTTCAAGCATCCCGGTTACGCCGTACCTCCATATGAGGTCCATGATGAGCTTGGCCTCGTTGAGCACCTCGAAGTAGGCGACCTCTGGCTGGTAGCCGAGCTCCACAAGGGTCTCGAACCCCTTCGTTATGAGCTCCATTAGGCCGCCGACGAGCACCGTCTGCTCCCCTATGAGGTCCGTCTCCGTCTCCTCCCTGAACGTCGTCTTTATCACGCCGGCCCTCGTCGCACCTATCCCCTTGGCGAGCGCCAGCACCGTGTCCCACGCGTTGCCGGTGTAGTCCCTCCAGACAGCGACCAGCGCAGGCACGCCCCTGCCGCGGAGATACTCCTCCCGGACAAGCTGCCCCGGGCCCTTCGGCGCAACCATCACAACGTCCACGTACTCCGGGGGCTCTATGAGCCCGTAGTGCACGGTGAAGCCGTGGGCGAAGTCAACCGTCATGCCCTCGCCGAGCCTGGGCTCCACCTGGCTCCTCCACACCTCGGGCTGAACCATGTCCGGCAAAAGCATCATAACCACATCTGCCCTCTCCACCGCCTCGGGTATAGTGGCGACCTCCATGCCGTCCCTCTGCGCCCTCGCCCAGCTAGGCCCCCCAGGCCGGACACCAACCACCACGTCTACACCGCTGTCGCGGAGGTTGAGGGCCTGCGCCCTGCCCTGGCTACCGTAGCCCAGCACGGCCACGGTCTTGCCCCGCAGGGGCTCCAGGGAGACCTCCTCGTCACGTATCACCCTAGCCAACTCCACGAACCACCCCGCATACATACCAAGGGCTACCATCGCGTACACGCGGCACGGAGAACCATGGACAGCGAAAAGACGCGGCGATTGAGCCACGGCAGAGGGCTAGGCTGGGAACGCGTCCTCGTCGGGCCTCAGGAGCCTGGCCTCCACCCGGTACACCTCCGGCATCCTCTCCAGCTTCGCCGCGAGCCACCTCGCCTCGCTGCCCTCGCCCCAGCCCATGAGCCGTAGCCGGAGCCTCCCCGTGGGCTCGAACACCGTCCTCATCTCCGTGTAGCGGAGCTTCGCCCTCCGGGCTATGTTGACTATCCTCATCACGGCGTCCATCCCGTTCCAGGCCTCCACCTCCAGCTCGTAGAGGCCGCGCGCGTTGCCCATCTCCTCCACTCCCATCTCCACTGCCTCCACGGCGGGTCACCTCCCGGCCGTAGTCGATGCCTCGGCCGCCATGGGCCTCGGGGGCTCCCAGTCGGGGCTGTAGGTGAGGCTGAGGTCCTCGAGGCCCGGGGGCTTCACCGCCTCAGTGAGCCAGTCGCCGGGCTTCACCCATGGGAGAACGAGGTCCTCCTCGTTGTCAATATCTATTATCATTACTAGGGGCTCCTGCGTCCTTATGCTCCAGTCGGCCCACTTCCTCACCTCGTCGAGGCTGGTGGGCCTCACTGCTTCTATGTCGTAGGCCTCCGCTATCTTCGCGAAGTCGGGCCTCGAGGTGTACTCTGTGGCAACTATCCTGCGGTCGTAGAGGTATATCTGCCAGTGCTTCACGAGCATCAGTGCACGGTTGTCGAAGATTACTATCGTGATTGGCAGGTTGTAGTCCCTCACCAGGGCCAGGTTGTTCATCGTCATCTGGAAGCTGCCGTCGCCGTCTATGCAGAGCACCGGCCTGTCCCTCGCGGCTATCTTGGCTCCGAGCGCCGCTGGGACGCAGAACCCCATGGTGCCTAGCCCGGCGCTGGTCAGCCAGGTGCCGGGGACGTAGACGTCCCAGTGCTGCTCGGCCCACATCTGGTGGCTCCCGACCCCAGTCACGGTTATCGTGTCCGGCGGCGCCACCTCGCGCAGGGTCTTCAGCACCTTCCAGGGCGCGAACTTCCTCATCCTCCTAGCCCAGTTCTCCATCGCCTCCTCGTAGCGCCTCCGCACGTAGAGCAGCCACTCGAGGAACCTCCTATCCCTCCGGGGCACCGCGGGCAGCTCCCGGAGGAGGGCCTGCAGCGCCGCCTTCGCGTCAGCAACTATCCCCACCGTGGGCGGCACGTTCTTCCCTACCTCGCTCGGGTCGCTGTCTATGTGGATGACCTTCTTCTCCCTCATCTCCGGCGAGAACCTGCCCACCGTGCGGTCCGAGAACCTGGTGCCCACAGCGAGCACCACGTCGGCGTTGGCCAGCGCCGCGTCGGCCTCGAGCCTTCCATGCATCCCGGCCGGCCCCATCACGAGCGGGTGGTTAGCGGGCACCGAGTTCTTGCCCGGCAGCGTCGTGACCACCGGCGCCTGCAGCAGCTCCGCGAGCCTCAGCACCTCGGGCCAGGCCCGGGCCCAGTACACGCCCCCGCCGACCAGTATCACGGGCCTCAGCGCCGCGGCCAGGAGCCTGGCTGCCCTCCGGACAGCGGCGGGGTCGGGCCTGGGCGGCCTGTACTTCGAGAAGTCGACGGGGAGGTAGGCCTGCTCCTCCTCCTCGCAGAGGTAGCGCTGCAGCTGCACATCCCTGGGGAAGTCGACGAGGGTCGGCCCGGGCCTGCCCTCGTAGGCTAGCCGGTACGCTGTGCGGAGAGCCGGCCCAGCCTCCTCGGGGCGGCGCACCTGGTAGTTGAACTTCGTTATCGGCGCCGTGACGCCGACTATGTCGGTCTCCTGGAACGCGTCGCGGCCGAACACGCTGGTCGGCACCTGCCCGGTTATGGCCAGCATCGGGGCGGAGTCGAAGTAGGCGTTGGCTATCCCCGTCACCAGGTTCGTTGCCCCGGGCCCGCTGGTCGCTGCCGCGACCCCGGGCCTCCTCTTCACCCTCCCATAGGCGTCGGCTGCGTGTGCCGCTCCCTGCTCGTGCCTGAACATGTAGATCTCTACGTCCTCGAGGGCGAGTGCGTCGAAGAACCCCATTATGCTGCCGCCGGTTACGCCGAAGACCTCGGTCACGCCCAGCTCCTTGAGGACTCGGGCCGCGTGGTCTACCACGCGAGTTCCATTTTCGGCTGCACCCCCGTGGCTTTTCAGGCAATGTTTGGCATCCGGACCACCTCCGTCGCGGTGGCCGCGGCTCTGCGGCGCGTGGGCGTGGCCCCCCACTCCCACCGTTCTTAAACCAAACCCGCATCACAAACCATGCCAGATACCGTCTTAAACCCAGCTGGTGGGAGCCCGGTGGCCCAGCCATCAGCCTAGAGGCGCACGGGGGTGCAGCCGAAAATGGAACTCGCGTAAGGGTCTTCGACACGACCCTACGCGACGGGGACCAGATGCCTGGAGTAGAGCTGGACTTCGGCGAGAAGATGTACATCGCCAGGCTCCTGGACGAGCTACGCGTTGACGTGATAGAGGCCGGGTTCCCCGCCTCCTCCCGCATAGACCGCGACACGGTCCGTGAGGCTGTGCGGGAGGCAGGCTACGCCAGGGTAGCCGCCCTCGCCAGGGCCAACCCCAGGGACGTGGACGAGGCGGCCGCTGCTGATGCACACATAATCCACGTATTCATAGCCACCAGCGATATACACATGAGGCACAAGCTCCGCATGACCCGGGACCAGGTCGTGGAGGCGGCTGTAGCCGCTGTTGAGAGGGCCAGGGGCTACGGGGCAACGGTGCTCTTC
>JALUFI010000114.1 GCA_027043685.1 Pyrodictiaceae archaeon | reverse complement strand
CCGGTCTCAACGCGGCCGACGGGGACGGTGCCGACGCCGGGTATCGTGTAGACGTTCTGTATGGGTATCCTGAGCGGCTTGTCAACGGGCTTCTTGGGCGGCTGTATGTAGTTGTCGAGAGCCTCTACCAGGGTGGGGCCGTTGTACCAGGGCATGTTGGGGCTGCGCTCGATGAGGTTCTCGCCGGTCCAGGCGGATACTGGTATGAAGGGTATCTGGTCGACCTTGTAGCCGAGACCCTTCATGAACTTCTTGAGTATAGCGACTATCTGCTCGTAGCGCTTCTGGCTGTAGTTCACGTCAGGCGCATCCATCTTGTTGATAGCCACTATCATCTGGTCGATGCCCATGGTCTTGGCGAGTATTAGGTGCTCGCGGGTCTGGCCCTCCGCGCTCATACCGGCCTCGAACTCGCCCTTCCTCGCGGACACCACTAGTATGGCCGCGTCGGCCTGGCTAGCGCCGGTGATCATGTTCTTGATGAAGTCCCTGTGACCGGGGGCGTCGATGATGGTGAAGTAATACTTCTTGGTCTCGAACTTCACGAAGCTGAGGTCAATGGTTACGCCGCGCTCACGCTCCTCCTTCAGCCTATCCATCAGCCAGGCGAACTTGAACGACTCCTTACCCTTCTTCTTGGCCTCCTCCTCTAGCTGGCGCAGCGTCTTCTCGTCGACGAAGCCTAGACGGAACAGCAGGTGGCCCACTAGGGTGCTCTTACCGTGGTCGACGTGGCCTATCACTATCAGGTTTATGTGCGGCTTCTGCTGGCTCATGGCCTTCACCTCTTACCGTATCCCTCTATCCTGACTTGCCGGGAGGCAGCCTAGCCAGCGCCCGTCTTATAAAGATTTAGTGAAGAGGGTCTGACCCACTACACGCCCACAGAAGGGCGGCAGGAGAGGCGGGAGGAGCCGCACAGCGGCGAGCACAGTGGGAGCAAGAGGGGCAAGCAAATACCGCTGTGGAGAGAAGGGCTACCTGGAGCTGAGGGCTATCCTCTCTATCTCCTCCTTCCTCCTTATCGCGTAGCTCCTCGTGTCGCCCTCGGCGGCGGCTATTATCTCCTCCGCGAGGCACTCCTCGATAGGCTTGGGGTTGTTGAAGGCACAGTTCCTAGCACCCTCGGTGATGTGCTTAAGGGCGACATCGACACGGTGCTGAGGGGCCACGTCGACCGCGACGAAGTAGGTTATACCGCCGTACATTATCCTTGTCACGTCCTCCCTTGGAGCTGCGTTCTCAATAGCCCTCACAAGGACCTGGAGAGGGTTCTCCCCGGTACGTATGTGGATTATCTCGAAGGCCTGCTTCACAATGCTATAGGCGAGGTGCTTCTTGCCCATGTTCCTGCCCGGCCTCATCAGCTTGTTTATCAGCCTCTCGACTATCGGGACCTCGGACTTGCCGAAGCGGCGATGCTCGTGCCTGCCGCCGGTGTGGGGTAGGTAGATGGGCTTGAGGCTAATGTACCTCTTGAGCCCGGGGTCGCATATCTCTATGCCCTCGAAGCTCCACTTGCCGAGAAGCTTTATCCTTGCAGGGTCAATGCCCGTTACCTTCTCCTTCTCCTCGACAGCCGCCACGGCGACCCACCACACCTATGGGGCCCAGGGCTGCCCTACACCCTAACCCGGGGAACCGGCCATGCGCCCAGCCGCGGGGAAATATAGGTGACCCGCCACCCCGCGCTACTCCTCGAACTCCTCCTCCTCATCCTCTTCTAATCCGGCCCTGGCCTCGAACTCCTCCTGCTGGTCAACAAGGCTACTCATAACGTATATCGGCTTGTTGAACAACAGCGCCAGGAATATTGCATGGCTCGGCACCATGCGGCGGCGGAGGGCAAGGCCCCCGAACCTGAAGTACGCGGAAGCCGTGTAGAGAGCAGTACTGTAGTCCAGGTAGTCTATGACGACCCTCTCGAGGCTCTCGCCGAGCCCCTGCAGCATGTCCCGGAGGTCAACGGCCAGGTCGAACAAGGTCTCGCGCTCATCGGGGCCGCTGAACTCGCCGCTCTGGAGCTTGTTTATCGCCCTAACTATCTCGTAGGGGACGTTATAGAGCGTGAACTCCCTCCCATCCTCAAGCTCAAGCACTATGACCGGTATGCCGGGAGAACCGGGAGTGAAGGGCGTAAGCATTGCAGTTACATTACGCACCTCTAGCGGAACATCCGTGTCCCTTGGAGGAGGCAAACCATGCACCCTCTCACAGACGCTCACCGCGACGCGCAGCCGGGAAAGGCCCCGGGGAGCCCTAGGCCCCGGAGGGGCCTGGTTCTGTGTCGCAGAATCGGCGCTCCGCCCTTTTATAGGGCTCCCAGTCGCCGGAGGCTGGGAGAGACGTTACCTCTGCGGCTTCTGCTTCTTGCCCTCCAGTATAGCGCGGAGCGAGACACCGTTCACCGTTACGACGCGGTAGCGCACGCCAGGTATGTCACCCATTGAGCGGCCGCGGGGACCGCCTATACCCTCTATGAGCACCTCATCGTGCTCATCGACTACCAGGAGGCCGCCGTCCCCGGGCACGAAGGCTGTCACGACACGGCCGTTCTTGACTAGCTGAACCCTCACGCACTTACGGACAGCGGAGTTCGGCTGACGGGCCTCGACGCCGACCTTCTCGAGGACTATGCCCCTAGCCATCGGGGCGCCCTCGAGGGGGTCGTACTTCTTCTTGAGGCCAAGCATCCTTATCTTGAACTCGCGCTCGCTCCAGCGGAACTTGAGCCTCTTCCTGCGCAGCTTCCTAGCCGCGAAGAGCCCGTTGGGCGACTTCTTGCCGGTCAAGGCTCCCGTGCCCCTCCGTTTGCCGCTCCTCTAGGCATGCCCGTGGCTGGGCGCGGCTCGCCAGGGCTACCTTATTTTTATGTCGTCTACGTCGAAGTAGCGTTTCAGGAGGAGCCTGGCGACGGATACCTTGCGGCCGCCCTTGCCGATTGCCCTGCCCTTGTCATTGGGGTCGACTGTGACGTAGACTATCTTGCGGCCGTTCCTCTGTGCGACGCGGACGCTGAGTATCCTCGCAGGAGAGAGTATGTTCTTCACCAGTGTCTCTATGTCGTCGGCGTACTCCACGACCTCTATCTCCTTGCCGAGTATCTGGCGCAGCCTGTTTATGTTGGCGCCGCGCCTCCCTATTGCCTTGCCGGCGTCGCCCGGCCTCACGACGAATATTATCCTATTGTTCTCCTCGTCTATGACGCAGTCCCTTGCTATGGCGCCGGTGAGGTCCTGGAGGAGCGCAATGTACCTCATCTCCTCCGCGGTGAGCCTGATGCCCGCCAACCCGGCCTCACACCCCCGTCAAGGCCGTGCTAGGCTTCTTCCTCCTTCCCCTCCTCGCTGCGGGTAGCAGCCTCTATGAGCTCTAGTATGCGGCTGCTACCGGGGTCAAGGATGGCTAGGCTTGCCACGCTAAAGGGCTTACCGCAGGCCGCGCCCAGGTCGTAGTTGGTGCCGGGGAAAATGTAGACGGGTATGCCGCTGAGCTTAGCGTAGTAGAGTATGTCGCTCCTCACCTCTGGCGGCGCGTTCATGGCGACTATCACTGCCTTAGCCTTGCCCGTCTTGACGTACTTTAGGGTCTTCCTCGACCCCAGTACCACCACGCCGGTCTTCAACGCGTTGACGAGCTCCTTCTCGATATCGGTAGCCTGGACGGCTGCGGCGCTCACGCCTCACCACCCTGCCTCTGCGCCGCCACCCTGGAGGCGGCTTTAACCAGTGCCGCAGGGTTCATGGTGACCTCAACCATGCCGGTTCCCATCCTTATAACTCCACCCACTATGACTGACTCCGTTACCCCGCGCAGCTGATCCACCTCGCCGCGGGCGGCGGCGTCGAATAGGTTCTGGGTTGTCATCTCGAAGGCTGCCCTCGCCAGGGGGCTGGGCTTCTCGCCGCTTACTCCGTGGCGGCCTATCTGCCTCACCCTACCCGTGTAGGTCATCATGTCGGCCACTAGCATTATGTGGCGTATGTCGA
>JALUFI010000113.1 GCA_027043685.1 Pyrodictiaceae archaeon | reverse complement strand
ACGAAAAGAACCATAAAGAAGCTCTACGGGGAACCGAAACTAACACTAACAAATTCAACATGGACAGCGGAAATCATTAAGAAGGTGTACAGGATTAGGGCGAATGTACTCCACCCACCTATAGACTACGAGTACTTCAGCAAGGCAGCAGCCAATGAAAACCGCGAGGACAACCTGATACTAACACTCTCAAGGTTCAGCGGAGAGAAACGCCTAGACGAGATAATCAGGCTAGCACCCCGCATGAGGAGCTACCGCTTCATCCTAGTGGGCTCAGCCAAGACCAGCCAGGCCAAGAGATACTATGAGTACCTGAAGAAGCTTGCAGAGAGCCTAGGCGCGCACAACGTGGAGCTGGCAGCCAACGTGCCCCGCAGCAAACTACTCGAGCTAATGTCCAGGGCGCGGTTCTACCTGCACCCACCCTTCGCGGAGCACTTCGGCATAGCAGTAGCTGAGGCTGCCGCAGCGGGCCTCATACCAATAGTCTACCGCGACGGCGGCGCATGGACAGATATAGCGGCCAAGATATCCCCGAGATTGGGCTATAGGAGCCTACACGAGGTCCCTGAGATAGTCGAGAGTATTAGGAGCGACGCGGAACTCGCAAGTATTCTTAGCAAGAAGGCGGTAGAGGTAGCCGCCGGGTTCTCCAAGACCAGTTTCCGGAAGCGCCTCTCAAGCTACATAGATTTAGTTACTCACTGATTCCACGATTTCTATTAGCTTCTTTGAAAACGTTTTAATATCAAGTTTTGCAGCTAGTCTTCTAGCTCTACGGCTCAGCTCAAGCCACGAGTCAAGCCTAGAGTCTATGTTCATTATTATCTCGGCGGCCTCCCTCAGCGTAACGTATCCCAGCCTAGTGCTAACAGGGGCCACTAGGTCGGTCCATGCACCACCCATTCTATAGACTATGGGGACCGCGCCTGCAGCCATTGCCTCCGCGACGGCTATGCCAAAGTACTCTGGATACGGTGGGTGAAGGTAGAAACGTGCCCTGCACAGGGTATCGCGTAGCGTCTCTCTACTAGCATTTGGTATTAGAACAATCTTGTCTCCTATACCTAGCTCCCTCGCTTTCCGCCTAATCTTGTCTACGTAGCGCCATGCCCTATCTCCCTGCGCTGAGCCTATTATAACAAACTGGTATCCTCTGACCAGTTTTGCTAAATAGATTATTTTCTCTGCTCTCTTCTGGGGCTCGAACCTGGTGACCGTTGCAACCAACCTCTCGCGGCCATCTGTATCGCAGCTAGAGAAGAACTCTACGTCAACAGCCGGGTGGAGCACCTCTGCATGAACTCCGTAGGTTTTGCGTAGTAGCATCTGCGTCCACTTGGAGTTTGTGAGGACGAGCCGTGGACGCCCATGCCTAAGCAGCGCCCTCTCCGCCAGGCTGAGAACCGAGCCATAGACTCCCTTTGCTCGGTTCAGTAGGAAGCCGGGTTCGTGCAGGTATGATATGTCGGCAGGCGAGGGCATATTGCTCTGAGTTTCAATAATTACATTATAACTATTCTTAAGTATTTTTATGTATTTCCAGAAAAAGTCATAAATAAGTATTCTTTGCAGCCTCCATGCAGAGCCCCTTAACGCAGCCCTCACTACACGCAGCCACAAAGGCTCGTCGAGAACCCTAATCCTATAACCATGAAGCGAGCCATGCATTATCTTTTCGATAGCCCTCCTGTCAACCTCAAGTGTATAAATATTGACGCTCCAGCCATGGCTTTCCAATACCCTAGCCATATCCAGCGCGAGCTTCTCGGCACCGCCAACTACATTGAACAAAGGATGAACTATCGCCACCCGTTTCAAGACAGTCTCGTGACTACCAAGCACGCTATCCTAGCGTAATAACTTTTATCTTTAAGCAACAGAGCACGTGTAGCATAAAGCCGCTATATCCCCGTAGACAGGACATAGAGTACTCATGCACAATCTCAACCGGATCCGGCTAGGCTGGCGTTACACCTGGTTCCGTTTACCCTTTGATAAGCCCTTGGTATAGCATGATGTGCCTTAAGGCTAGCTTTCTCCAAGCGGTTGCAACGGTGTAGTGATAGAGAGGCTGCATGTACTGGTCCGTGACAACAGGTTCCTTTACCGCCCTGAGTGTTAGCGCTGCTATGCCCCTAGGGTCTTGCGGCGGCACCGTCATGGAGGGCGCGTACTGCTCTAGCTCTACGAGCCGTGGGACACGCGTACCTATTATTGGCTTGTAGACGGACATCGCCTCGTGCAGTATGCCGCTTACCGAGTACTTGCCTGGGCGGTCCCGGTATGGGAGAATCACTGCATCAGCAGCTGCTACAAGTTTTTGCAGCTCTTCCCTGGTTAGGTAGCGTTCTATCAGCATGAAGACGCCTCGCTCGGCCTCTTCTCGCGCGAGCCTCTCCACTAGCTCCGCTGCCCTGCCCTGGGGCGTCCCCGCGACGATGAATGTCGCCTTTACCCCTTGCCGGCGGAGGAGGAGGGCTGTCTCGGCTAGGGTGTCGAGGCCTTTGTCGGGGCGGAGGAAGCCCGGGGTGACTAGCCGGGGGCGGGGCGCCTCCGCGGGGTCTATGCCTATTTCCTCGAGCAGCTTGTCGGGGTTCTGCTCCGCGTAGGGGTTGAACGGGGTCCCGTGGGGGATTAGCTCTACCTTCTCGGCGGGGAAGCCTTGGCTGCGTAGCTCGTACTCCTGGAGCACGCTGTGGACGACTACAGTGTCCAGCTTGGAGGCCCAGCGCTGGGCCTCCAGCCGCTGCTCGCGGCCCCTCTCGAGGCCCTGGGGGTGGTAGACGGTGTGGAGCGTCGCCACCGCTGCTCTCGCTAGGCCCTGGTTCTTCGCCTCGAGGGCTGCCTGGAAGACTGCGGGGGTGTCGCCGTAGATTCCGTACTCGTGGCTTATGTGTAGAACATCCACGCCGCCGTGTTCCTCTAGGCACTGTAGGAGCCCGGTGTAGTTGTCTGCGAGCCTCTCGTAGCACGGGTACACCTTCGCGGCGCCCAGCGTGTAGGGCTCTGTCCCGGCCTCGGTGGTGGCGTAGACCCTTATCTCGACACCGGGGTCTATGGCTGCTATGGCTTCTGCGAGGCTCCGCGTGTACTCGCCTATCCCGCAGGGTACGGGCGGGTAGCGGGAGACGAAGCCCAGTACAAGCCTGGCCGCGGCCCATGCACCTCCGGGTAGACCTGGCGCACGCCATGCTTTGACTGTGGGTTAATCATGCCGCCTGCTCATTAACCTCGTCCCTGCACCCCTACCGGTCTAGGGTGCTGTGCTCTGGCTGTGGAGAAGAGAGGTTTTCCGCGCTTTGTCCTCGGGCTCCAGTTCAACTTTGAGGACGCCTACGGATTCTACCCGGAGGCGGCGAGCGAGGAGTTCATTGCCGGGCTCGCGGAGAGGCTTGGAGCCGACCTCGTCATAGTGTTTGCACGTGACGGGTGGGGCCGCGCCTTCTACCCCAGCAGGCTCTACCCGCTGCACCCTCTCGCCTCGGGGCTTAGCCTCCGGGGGCTCGCCGAGAGGCTCAATGGCCAGGGGAAGCGCCTCGTGGTGATGGCTTGCCACACGGCTAACCGGTACCTGGGGGAGCTTCACCCCGACTGGGTGCAGAGGGGGCCACACGGCGAGCCCCGTGTCCTCGACCACCATCCCTCCTCGTGGCGCGGGGCGCCGGAGTGGCCACTGGTTTGCCCGAACTCGCCCGCCGGAGAGCTCTGCCCCAGGGAGGCGGGGGAGGCTCTGGACGAGACGGCTGCGGACGGCTTGCTGCTGGACAGTCTCCGCTACATGCCGGACCCGGGGCGGGCCTGCTACTGCAGGTGGTGCAGGGAGGCGTTCCGGAGAGAGACGGGCATGGAGCTCCCCCTTGGGGGCTGCGGGGAGGGCGAGGAGTGCTGGGCCGCGTACCGGGAGGCCTGGGAGTGGCGGTACCGTGTCACAAGGCGCCTCGTGGAGGGCATAGCCGAGGAGGCAAGGAGGCGGGGGGCCTGGCTCCTCTACAACAACCACCCCGGGGGCTGGAGCGGC
>JALUFI010000112.1 GCA_027043685.1 Pyrodictiaceae archaeon | reverse complement strand
GGGGTGTAGAGGGGCTTGAAGCTGCTGGAGGCCATCCGGACGGGGCTGCGTGCCGCCCGCGTCCCCGGCCAGGTTGCGGCCAAGGCGCTTGCCGAGGTGGAGGAGGCGCTGGCCCGCTACCGCATCACTAGCGACGAGGAGCTATTCAGGCTGCCTGACTGGAACCTCTGGCTCGTGTTGATAAAGTCGCTGCTCTCGCCCCTGGCCCGCCTGCTCCGGGAGGAGGGTTACTGCCACGCAGTAAGCATGGTTGTTTCAAGCGTAATGGTTCTCGACGAGAGGGCTGCGAACATGATAAGAGAGTGGGTCAAGGCCAGGTGCGGGGCCGGGCTGGACCCCTGCTGCCGCAACCCGCCCTGCTGCAACCTAGCCTAGGTGAGGGAGCCCGTGACGCGTATCCCGCTCCACCCGGCCAACAGGAGGGAGGTCAAGCTCCTGGAGGCCGCGCTCCTTGTCTCAGCCGTCCTCGACCCCGAGATAGAGTCGCTTATCCGTGACCCTCTCGAGGGCTCCGCGTGGCTCGAGTCCCTCGCCGCGGCGGCCGAGGCAAAGGCGCTTGAGGCGGCCGGGCTCAGCCCCGAGGAGGCTGCACGCGAGTCAGGTAGGAGCCTGTTATCCGTGGAGGCCCATCTCTCAGGCCGCACGAAGGCCGGGCGCCTGGTGCTGAAGGCCTACGAGAGGCTCTCGGCCGGCGAGGAGCCCGACCCGCTGCGCCTCCACCGGTGCTGCACGGAGGCGGAGGCCCTCCGGGAGGAGAACCGGCGCCTAGTCGAGCAGCTCTCGGGCTGCGAGGAGCTACGCAGGGAGGCGGAGAAGCTGAAGAAGCTCCACGAGGAGGCCAGGGGGCTCGAGAATAGGCTCAAGGAGCTGGATGAGGAGCTACGCGGGTGCCGGGAGAGGCTCGAGGCTGTGCGGAGAGCGGTGTGCAGCGAATAGCCCCCTCCACGCCTCCCCCGTGGCTCCCCTGCATGGGTGTGAAGCGCTGTGCCGTGCCCCTGGTACCGTAACGGAATGTGTACCTCGCCCAAGCTTAGGCAGCCCAGCAGGAGCGTCGTCTCGCCCCAGCGCTGCATGGGGGGCGAGGCCGAGTACAAGTCGTGCCGCTTCTACGTGGAGCCCCCGCAGCAGGGCGGCACCGGCAGGAGGGGAGGCCACGGCCTAGTAGAGGCGATGAAGCCGGCGCTGGCCCAGCAGCTCCGCCCCTACCAGCCGATACACCTCCTCGCCCGGAGGCCCAGCAGCCGCTGCCCCTTCTTCAAGGTCTACAGCTATGGAGGGGGCTACCTAGCCTACTGCCGGGCCCTGAACAGGCTACTCACCAGGAGCGAGGTAGAGCTGTGCGAGAAGTACTGGCAGACCTGCCCCTTCTACAGGCTGGCCTCCCGCCGGGAGGAGGAGGCCACCGCCTAGGCGAGCACGGCGACCGGTGGAGGTGGCAGGAGCCCCGTCAAGGCCTCCGCGGCCTCCAGGGCCAACACATAGTCCACCAGTTTATCGACGTCAACGCTTACGCTCGGCAGGTAGACCTCCCTCCCATCTATCTTCACGAAGGGCTCAAACTCGTCGTCCTCGAAGTCAACCGCGGGCACACGCACAACACTGTACTCGACGCTGAGCCCCATCTCCCGCAGTCTGTCCACAAGCCTCCTCACATTCCTCTCCAGGCCAGCGCTCGCCGGCCCAAAGCCCAGGAAGACGGTTATCCGCAAGCCCCGCTACACCCCATCAAGGTTGACTACCCTGGGGGCGCGTAGAGGAGCTAAGCAGTAGCCGGCACGGTAACACCGGTGACGCCGGCGACGCCGCATAGGCTCTACTTATAAGCCGTGTAGGGCTTAGCCTGCAATCCTCTTGGGGTGTCGGTAATGAGTGAGCTGGCGCAGAAGCTGACTGTTGACAAGCGAACACTCAAACAAATAGTCAAGGAGCTCAAGAAGTGGAAGGCGCCGGCAACTGTACTGCTCAGCCTCTACATACCACCTGGGAGGCCGATAAGCGACGTAATGAGCCTGCTCCGGACAGAGTACTCGATAACAGACAACATTAAGCTCAAGCGCACAAGGGACGCCGTACAGAGGGCCCTGGCCGCTGCGATGGACCGGCTGTCCAGGATACAGAAGGTGCCGCCCAACGGCCTGGTGCTGTTCTGCGGAGAGGACATGGAGACCAGGGACTTCATATGCTTCATGTTCTCGCCGCCGGAGCCGGTGCCCGTGTTCTTCTACAGAACCGACAAGTGGTTCCATACTGAGTTCCTGGAGGACATGCTGGAGCACGAGGACACCTTCGGCCTAGTCATAGTGGAGAGGGACCAGGCCACCATAGGGCTCCTCAAGGGCAGCAGGATACAAGTACTAGAGGAGAAGGAGGGCTACGTGCCCGGCAAGCACCACAAGGGAGGCCAGAGCCAGCGCCGCTTCGACCGCCAGATAGAGCAGTTCGTCAAGGGCTTCTACAAGGAGGTAGCAGAGTCAATGAACAAACACTTCCTGCCACTCATCCAGAAGAACGCGCTAAAGGCGATAATCCTCGGCGGCCCCGGCTACGCGAAGCAGGACTTCCTCGAGGAGGCCAAGGAGTTCCTCGACTACCGTGTCCGCCAGAAGATAGCGCCAGAGCTGATAGACGTAGCCTACCAGGGCTACGCCGGGCTCAGGGAGCTCGTTATAAGGGCCTCCGAGACGATAACGAAGAACAAGTACGCTGAGCTAGTCAACGCGATAGAGGAGTTCAAGAAACACTTGGCAAAGGACGACGGCCTAGCAGTCTACGGAGACAAGATGGTGAAGCAGGCCCTCGAGATGGGGGCACTCAAGTTCATAATAGTTGACGAGAACAGGGAGGACGCCGACCAGCTCATAGAGGAGGCCAAGAAGTACGGGACAAAGGTCTACCTACTGAGCGACGACATACCGGAGGCAGAGTGGATAAAGAAGACCTTCAAGGGCCTCGTGGGCGTGCTCCGCTACCGCCTATCCTAAGCCCGGGCATAGACCACTTGCAGGCCCCCCTTCACCCCGGAGGCTTTTCCCCTGTACCATTCACCACAGAGCAGCGCGCCGGTGGGAAGCACTGGCATGGGCAGGCGCATCCCTCCGAGCCTCTGCGCGCGCTGCAAGGGCTACAAGAAGCTCTGCGGGCTACCCACATGCCCCATACTGGAGAGGTTCCGGGTCCACGCCTCAACAGCCTCACGGATAACCGGCGACGGCGTTGAGGGCGACACGCCGCCCAGCGTCATAGTCGGGGAGCACGGCTACCCGAAGGTGCCGGTACTCTACCACATCCCGCCAGGCATACACGGCGCGGAGGCAGCGGCCAGGGACGCCCCCCGGCAGTGGGCCTCCGAGAGGCTCCCCCTGCGCAGGATAATCGAGTACCGCTCCTCCCTCCTAGCCGCCCTCACAAGGGTCCCGGCCACGAGACCAGACATACTCTACGAGAAGGAGATATCGATAGCAGCTGTCTCCGAGAAGCCTGTTGACAGCGAGGCCGAGCTGGCCCGCCGCCCCACGCCGAGCCTCCGGTTCGACGGCCTCCTCGCACCCCTGGGCCCCTCGGCGCCGAGCCGCAGGATAGAGGTCTCCTCTAACCCGCGGCCCCCGAGGCCCCTCGAGAAGAGGATATGGGACGACGCCAGGAGCACCGACGCCATACTCGAGCTCTACACGAGCGGCCTAGACGTCTACCAGATAATCCCCGCACTCTCCCTGGGCCTCCTCGGCCGGATCCGCAGCCGACGCCTCGTGCCAACCCGGTGGGCAATAACAGCCGTCGACCAGGCAATAAGCAACTGGCTAATACACCGAACACGGAGCCTCGACACCATAGACAAGTACGAGGTCTACCACGGAGGCTACCTAGGCAACTACTTCACAGTCATCCTCGCGCCCCACAGCTTCGCAGCCGAACTGATAGAGGTATGGTACCCCCTGACCCCGTGGACCGGACACGCGAAGAAGCCAGTTATATACAGGATAGAGGAGACTACAACGCTGAGAATGAACGTCATGGATGGAGGCTAC
>JALUFI010000111.1 GCA_027043685.1 Pyrodictiaceae archaeon | reverse complement strand
CACGTTGGCGCCGCTAGCCATGGCCTTCTGTATTATGGGGCCGAACTCGGTTGTGCCCTTGGGGTACGCCTGGACGAACACGACCTTGAGGCCCATCTTCTTCGCATAGTCTATGGCTGACTGAGCCACGGCCTTGGAGAAGGCGCTGTTCTCGTAGATGAAGGCTATCTTGATGTCCTTGTCCTTGGTGTGCAGCAGGAGGTCGACGGCGGGTATCAGGTACTGGCTGGCGGGGCTCAGCGCCTGCACCACGTACTTGTAGCCCTTCTCGAATATGGCGTCGCTGGCGCCGCCGTGGCTGACTATGACCTTGTGGTACTGCTCCGCTATCGGCACTGCAGCCAGGGTTAGGCCGCTGCTGTAGGGCGCCAGGAGGAAGTCCACGTGGTCCTGGGTTATCAGCTTGGTGTAGAGCTTTGGCACCTCGGCCTTGCTGCTCTTGTCGTCGTAGTACTTGAGCTCGACCTTGTAGTGCTTCCCGTTTATCACTATGCCGCCGTGCTCGTTTATCCACTTGATGGCTATCTTGGCGCCGCAGAGGGAGGCCTTACCCTCCTCGGCGAACTTGCCCTGGAGCGAGAAGGTGCCGCCGATCACGATAGTTCCGGCGAACTCGCCGCCACCGCCGGCCGCGGCGCTGGTGGTTGACTGGGGGGCCTGGGTCTGGGTGGTGGTCGCAGCGGCGGCGGGGGACTGCGTGGTAGTGGTGGAGGCGCCGCCTCCGTGCATCAGTGCTACGCCAGCCGCGGCGATGATTATAATGACCGCGATTATTCCTATGAGGGTCTTGGTGTCCATCAGCCGCACCCCCTCCACGGCGTGCAGGGCTGGGGCCACTGTGCCGTGGAGGGGGGATTGAAATGGGCTACTTTGCCCACTAACAAACACAGCAGACTAGGCAGCGACCTTGACTGGGCCCCTCTACGTGTTACCGGCCTCTGCTAAGCTTTACCGAGTCCAGGCTATCGCTCAGTGCACCCGCCCTCGCGAGCGCGGCTATCGTCGTAGATGCTGCCGAGGCTGCGCGGCCCGTTGCCAGGATGCGGCGGGCTAGCCTGGAGGCAGCCGCTATGAGCTCGCGGAGCATCTCGACCTCGGGGCCCTCGTAGCCCAGCTCCTCGGCGCGGCGGAGCAGCCTAGCGGCCAGCTCCAGCTCCTCGAAGGCCAGGCGCCGCAGCCGGGCCAGCTCCGCCCTCCCTAGCCTCGGCTTCGCGGAGAGGCGTCGAAGCTCCTCCATGACACCCTGGGGGTCGAGGCTCGCCACCTGTACCCGGAGCACCTCGACCTCGGGGTCCTCTATCCCCTGCTCCTCCTCCCCCTGGGCCCCGGGGTCGGTGCCGCGGTCGTACTCGTCCAGGGCCTCGGCGACGGCGCCGGGGTCTAGGAAGCGGTACCAGTGCTGGTTGCCGCTCCGGTAGCTCGTCTCTATGACGCCGTAGTCGCGCTCGAGGATGCGGAGGAGCATAGAGGGGTTGTACTCTATGCCCCAGGCCCTTAGCCTAGCAACTACCTCCCGGTGGCTGAAGTCTCCGAGGCGGACGCCGCGGCCGGGGGCGGAGGAGTAGGCATCGAGGGCGGCGCGGAGGACGGCGTAGCCTCGCTCCCCGTACTCTGCGAGGAACTCCAGGACCCGCTCCTTCACGCCCGGCGTCAAGGATAGTGACCGCCCCCGGCCGCCCACGGGAGTAGAGTAGCGCCGCTGGGCTCTACTTCTGCGCTAGCGTGATTGCCGCGCGGTGTTACCGCTTCGCCGGGTGACACCCCGTGGTTGGGGACGAGGCCCTTATTGCGGCCGGGCCGCGGGGTGGCGCTGGGAAGTAAGTGCGGAGCCATGGGGGCTGGGGAGCCGGTTCTGCTTCGGCGCTGCCGCTTCCTCCTCCCCTGCGCCTCCTGCGGCGTGGCCGAGGACGTCTCCGTGCTCGTAGAGGACGGGGTCATAGCCTGGATGGGTGGGGGCCCGGCGCCGCCCGGCGCCTCCTCCGGCACCGTGGTCGACTGCAGGGGCTGGGGCGCGGCAATCCCGTGCCTCTACAACGCGCACACCCATGCCTCTATGAGCCTGCTCCGAGGCTACTACGACGACGCGGAGCTGCATGAGTGGCTCCAGCACATGTGGTACGTGGAGCAGCGCTTGACGCCCAGAGTCGCCTACCTCGGGGCCAGGCTGGCAGCCCTAGAGATGGCCATGGGGGGTACATGCGGCTTCATGGACATGTACTTCTACCCCGACGAGGCCGCGAGAGCCGCGGTTGAGACCGGGCTGAGGGCCAGGGTCGGCCCAGTCATAATGGGCGACGCAGACCCCGCCGCAGCGGTGGAGGAGGCCAAGCGCTACGCAGCCTCAGCCGCGAAGCGCTGGGGCCCCCTAGTGGGCGGCGTCGTCAACGTGCACAGCATCTACGCGGCGCCCCTCGAGGCGCTACCAGCAGCCGCGGAGGCCGCGGAGGAGCTAGGGGTGCCGCTCCACATCCACGTCTCGGAGACCCGGAGAGAGGTCTACGAGGCCAAGAAGCGCTACGGCGTCTTCCCCGTAGAGCTCCTCCACCGGCTCGGGGCGCTGCGGCGCGTAACCGTGCTGGTCCACATGGGGTGGGCTGCTAGCTGGGAGCTGGGCCTCGTACGCGACGCCGGCGCCTCGATAATCCACTGCCCCGTGAGCAACATGAAGCTAGCCACCGCCGGCCACTTCCCCCTCCGAGAGGCCCTAGACATGGGGATAAACGTCGGCCTCGGAACCGACGGAGCAGCAAGCAACAACACCCTCGACATGCTCCGCGAGGCCCGCGCCGCGGTACTGCTCCAGCGCCACAGCTACTGGGACACAAGAGTCAAGGCAACCGACGCCCTCAGGATAGCCACCGAGGGCTCAGCCAAGGCAATGATGCTCCCAGAGAGGGCGGGCAGACTGGAGCCCGGAGCCCCCGGCGACATAGTGGTCCTCGACACCCGCTCACCCGGCCTCCAGCCCGTGAGGCGAGACAACCTCCTCCAAGCCATAGTCTACGCAGCCACCTCGAGAGACATCGCCTACACAATAGTCAATGGGAGGCTCGTCTACGCGAGAGAGCGCCGCGAGGAATACGTGGAGGAAGCCGCCAAGATAGGGGAGGAGCTAAACAAGTGGCTAGAATCAATCGGCACCGGCAAAGCAGAGCCACCATGCAGCCCGCGAAACGCATGCAGAAAAACACACTGAGGAAAACAACCACGGCTACAAGGGGTGCAACGCACTTCCTCAGCTGCTGCGCCCAGTTGGGCGGTACGGCGCCCTATGGTAGCCCACTACCACGCGGTACTTGCAGAGCAAGGGCTTGAAGCCGCTGATTGTCGGCGGTATTGCCGCGGTCTCCTTGATAACAACGGTACACACTGGATGCGTCCTCACATGCGCATCAAATATTATGTTTAGCTGCGATAGGCTAGCTTGTGTCACCGTTATATGCACGATGTCTGCGATAGCCTCGGCTATTTCAAGCGCGAGAGCTGCATATCCACCGCTGGACGCTGCCTCTAGAAGCTCGGTTATGGTGCCTACCCCGGTCTTTAATAGACTCATTGCGTGGAACATGTCGGCGATGTAGGGGAAGTAGTAGTCAAGCATATCGCCAGAGAACGACGAGAGACTCACATTAGTCGTATTAGTGCTATCCTTGATGAACGGAGTGGGCCCGGCCGGCGGCACTCCCTCATAGATTATGGCGGCAGTGTAGTTTAGTGCCTCGTGCCATAGGAAGTCGTTGGAGCCCTTTGGGGCTACAAGCGTCTTGTAGCCTTCGCTTATAGGGTGCCGGTAGTCCAGCCAGAGCGAGAGCGACGGCATAAAGACTACGAATGGCTTTACAACCCAATAGTCTCCGACTCGCCTTACGTCAACAAGCGTAAGCGCGACATCCTTGCTAAACCCCGGTGCATAGCCCGATACTACGCTACCCTTGGCGTATATGCAGGCCGCTGGATAGTCTCTCCATGCCCAGACGCTTGCCGATGCCCCGCCCAGCGGCTCGATATTCGTAGAGTGGCCGAGCACTATGAAGCCGAATAGACTAGTTCCTCCCTTGATATACCTGCCTTTACC
>JALUFI010000110.1 GCA_027043685.1 Pyrodictiaceae archaeon | reverse complement strand
TCCTAATCACTCCCAGCGGTGCACTGAGCCCCGGCCCCCTCTCCGCTGCGGCGGTAGCGATAGGTGCCTCGCTCGGCCCCCTCGCCGGCCTCGCCATGGCGCTGGGCCACATGGTGTTCGAGCTGCCATACACGGCGCTCCTAACGAGATGGGCCGGGAGGCTGAACCGGGTTCTCGCTAGGCTCGAGAAGCCCCTCAACCTCGCGGTGGCAGCCTTCATAGTCTACTTCGCTGCGGGGCTCCTCGCCCAGGCCAAGATGGTCCTCGACAACCCCCAGGCGGCGATAGCCGGCGCCTCCGCCGCGGGCGCCCGGGGCCTCGCCGAGGCCTTCACCGCGGGCCTCGCGCTAACAGCGCTGAACCCCTACTTCCTCGCATGGTGGGCGACGGTGGGGCTCCCCCTGATCCGGGGCGCGGCCAGCCACGGCGCCAAGGGCTTCGCAGCCATGTACACCAGCCACGTGTGGATGGACTACGCGTGGCTAGCCCTCCTAGCCGCGGGCGGCGCCGGCCTCGCCAGGATAGCCGGGCTCTACGCGGCGCTACTCGCCGGGCTCGCGGTGCTCCTGCTAGCCTTCGCAGCAAACATGCTCTCCAAGAGCTTCCTCGGCCGCCAGCTCCTCCCCTTCTAGCCCCGCCCTAACCCCCTTCAAGGCCGGGGCGGTGTTTACCCGCTAGAAGCTCCTCGGCGCCGGTGGAGCCGCCGGTTGAAGCCACTACTCATAGCCCTGGAGGGCATAGACGGGAGCGGCATAACGACCCACGCCAGGCTCCTCGCGGAGAGGCTCCGCGGCCTCGGCATCCACGCGGTCTACGAGAAGGAGCCCAGCAGCGGCCCAGTTGGTAGACTCATCCGCAGCGCCCTAGGCGGCCAGGAGCCACTCCTCGCGAGGAGCGAGGTCCTCGCCCTCCTCTTCGCCGCGGACCGCTTCACCCACCTCTACGGCTGCCTCTACAGCGCCGCAGGGAGCTGCGTAATGGGGCACCTCTCCAGGGGCGCCGCAGTGGTCATGGACCGGTACAAGTACAGCAGCATAGCCTACCAGTCATCGAGGCAGCCGGGGCTCGGCGCAGCCCCCAGGCAGTGGGTGAGCCTGGTCAACGCCTACGCCCCGCCACCCCACATCCTAGTCTACATAGACGTCCCCGTCGACGTCGCCCTGGAGAGGATAGCCGAGAGGAGCCACCGGGAGCTCACAGAGACACGGGAAGCGCTCGCAGCAGTCAAGGAGGCCTTCGAGGAAATAGTAGAGCAGCTGGCCAGGGAGCCCGAGCACTGCCCCAGCGGCGAACCCGTGGCGCCCTGGGAGAGGCTCCTGGACGAGCTGGCGCCCGGGCTGAGGCAGCGCCTCTACCCACCCAGGGCCTGCTACCCACTCACCGTGGCCAGGGTAAGCGGCGTCGACAGCAGCGGCAAACCCCGCAGCATAGAAGAGGTCTCGAGGGACATAATGGATGTAGTAGCTAGTCTAGTGAGCTAGCATGTGCCCCGACTCGCCAACAAGCCCCGGAGACCTGGACGCAGCCCGGGTGTAGTCCAGGGCCTTACCCCCACCACTTAGTAGTGGTTAGGGAGAAGAGTTACAGCGATATATTAGGCAGATGCATCCACGGGATTACATGCAACTCTCAAAGGGTTCTTCTCCTAGCCGCCCTCTAGCGCGGGGATGGTGGTGCCGCGCGGCCTAGCAGTGGTGGCGCTTCTGGCCTTCCTCGCAGCCCTCCCACTTCTCGCCGCGGCTGGGGCAGCACACAGGGTCCTCCTCTCAGCCGGGCATGAGCGGAGCCTCAGCCTCCAAGGCCAGCTAGCCTTCACCGAGCAGGCTAGGGGCTTCATCAACGGCGTAGCCGTTAACCCGGGCGACGAGGTACGCATAGTGCTAGACCACCCGCTTGAGACCGGCTACTTAATGCTCCGCATCCGGCACGGAGGCTGGAGCGTACTCCGGCTCAGCCTCCCCTCCGCGAAGATCTACGTCAATGGTGTCCTCATCTCCAGCGGCGGCGTGACAGCGAGGCTCTACCCGGAGCCCGCAACGCTATCCAGCAGCCTCACGGCTACGCTCGCCTCCTCTCCATCCGGCCCGCTCCTCCTAGTAATAAATGGCCACACGGTGGTGAACAACATTAACGATTCAAGCAAAGTCGTGCTCGCAGGGCTCTCGCCGAGCCAGGGGAGACTCGTCGTGGACCTCTATAGCCGCTACATACGAGGTGGCGCAGCCAGGGTAGCCGTTAACGGCGTTGAGGTACCAACGGCAGCGCCCAGCGTAACCCTCCTGCTAGCAGCCCTGGCTGCCGTCTACCCAGCCTATGCCGCCATAGCAGGGCGCAGCCGCGGCGGGAGGAGAGCCTAGCACCCGGCCCTAGAGCACCCGAGGCCCGTGAATAACTCATAGTCATCTGCTAGGAGCAGGCAGGCCTCGGCCAGCGCCCTTCTCCACGAGGGCTTCTCGAGTAGCCTCCCGGCCTCCTCCGGCGACCAGAGGACGAGGTCAACCGGCTCCCCAAGCTCCTCCACGAGGCCCCGGATGAGCCTCCACCGCTCAGCCAGGCTGCGGTCCCGGAACCCCTCCCAGACGAGGATTAGGTCCACGTCGCTCCACGCGTTGAAGTCGCCCCTCGCGTAGCTCCCGAAGAGGACCAGGGAGACCCTGCCGAGCCTCCTCCTCAGCTCCCGGAGCCAGCTGCAGAGACGGCTAACCAGCCTCCTCCTCCGCTCTAGCCGCCTCAAGAGCCCGGGCGGCGCACCGCTCAACCCAGCGGACCACCCTCACGGCGCACTCCTTGGCCTCCAGCGCCTCCCTCCTAGTATAGTGCTCCCAGGGCGCGCCCTCCGGGAAGGCATCGGGGTACCGGGGCGGAATGTACATCTTGTCAAGCATGAACACGCAGTCAACAACGTCTTCCGGCGGCTCCTCGCCGCACAGCTCGGAGGCCCTACGCAGCAGCCTGGAGAGGTCATGAGTGAACAAGGGCTCCCCGTACAGCATGAGAAGAGCCTTCAACGCGTACTCCGCGGCCTGCTGCGCCTTGAAGCACGCCCAGGAGTAGCCCCCGTACTCTATGTCCGCGTCGACGAGCTCCAGCGTCTTACGGGCCTGGCTCATCCACCTCCCATACTCCCGTACATCGAGCGCCAAGTGGCTGGGCACCCCTAGCCGCTCAGCCCTCTGGAGGCGCTCCCAGGGGGCGCTGTCGTAGCCCTCCGGCAGCCCACTGCGTACTATAACGCTAATATATGCGTGTGTCAACAAGGGGCCCGGCCTTAAGGGGCCGTGCGGGGCAAGGACGCATCCCTCGACGACAATGTACCTTGCAGTAGCGATTACTGTGCACATGGAGGCTGGCCGCGCGTCAACGGCAACGGGGCTGGCTGCGATGGAGCCCTCTGGCTACCTCGGCGCCGAGCTTAAGGCATGGCCCGTGTTCCTGACCCGGCTACTGGGGTCTACGCTCATAGCGGTCTATGCTCTAAGCATAGTTGCGTTGACGGTCTACGCGGTCTGGTACATCGCTTCGCTCGCCGCGTTCCTCTCCCAGGGCTCCCCAGTACCCAGCTGGAGGCCGGAAAGGCTCCGCGTAGCCGGCGCCCACTCCGGCTGGCCCCGGGTGGCCGTCGTCTACCCCGTCTACAATGACTACGAGGTGTTCGCCTCCCTCAGGAAAGCCCTTGAACTAGACTATCCCGACTACTTCGTGATAGTTGTCGACGACTCCGATGACCCGGTTCTCCCCCTGGAGCTCGGAGAGATGAGTATTCGGAGCAATGGGAGGCTAATCCATCTACGCCGCCACGGCAGGGAGGGGCTCAAGGCCGGGGCGCTGAACGACGCGGCTAGGCTGGCTGCCGACATGGGCGCAAAGTACATGCTAGTCCTTGACGCGGACTTTGAGCCGCCACCCTGGCTCCTCCGTGCAATGGTGTCGGTAGCCGAGGAGACGGGTGCAAACATAGTCCAGGGGCACCAGCGCCACGTGAAGGGGAGCGGCGACCTCTTCGGCGCACTCTACCGCGCCGGGACAGCGGGTGCAGCGGTCTTCCTCGCGGGCCGCATGCACCTAGACATGTTCCCCAT
>JALUFI010000109.1 GCA_027043685.1 Pyrodictiaceae archaeon | reverse complement strand
CACTACAACCACGAAGGCCGCGGCGCCAGCCACCGGCGCGGCGAGCCCGGCGAAGCCGGTTATCCTGCCCAGCCGCGTACGGGGGCACGGCAGCGGAGGGGGAGCGGGCTGGGCGGCGAGGACCGCGGCGGTACTGGTCCCCGCAGCGGCTGCGGCGGGGGCGGCGCTGCTATGGGCAAGGAGGAGCCGAGGGACCCCCTGGAGGAGCTGAGCGGGACAGCGCTCCGGGCCTACCTGGCCCTCCTCCTCCACGGCCCCATGGGGGTCCGGGAGCTGGCCCGGCACCTGGGGCTCCAGAGCCCCAGCACCGCGAGGCACCACCTGGAGAGGCTTGAGAGGCTCGGCTACGCCGAGAGGACGCGGGACGGCCGCTACGCAGCCAGGCCCCCGGCGCGGGGCCTCCTCCGGCTCTTCATCCTCCTCCGGGGCAGGCTAGTCCCCCTCACTGCCGCCTCGGCCGCCTTCACCCTCGCCGCCGCCGCGGCCTACACCCTGCTCCCCGGCCGCGACCCCGCCGCCGTGGCGGCTCTCTGGCTCTCAGCGCTGCTCCAGCTACTGGCCGCGAGGAGCCACCTACAGGCCGCCAGGGAGCTGGAGGAGCTTGCGGCGGGGTCGGACGCAGGGAAGTAGCCCAGGGCACAGCCCCCGGTGGCGGGGGCTGCCCTGCGATGCGGGCCTCCTCACCCCCCGTCCCCGGCGCCGGGGACGAGGCGGCCCTCTTCAATCCTGTAGACCCGGAAGCCCTCCAGGAGCCTCTCCGCGCCCCTCTGGGGGCTAGTCGCCAGCACCGCGACGCCGCCGCGGCGCAGCTCCCCGAGCAGCGCCGCCAGCGCCTCCACTGCCTCGTCGTCGAGGCCGGTGAAGGGCTCGTCTATTGCCAGCAGCCGTGGCCGGTGGAGCAGGGCCCGGGCTATGTTGGCCCTCTTCCTCCACCCGAAGCTCAGCTCCCCGACCCTGGTGTCGAGGTAGCGGCGGAGCCCCAGGGCCTCGACGACCGGGTCCTCCTCCGCGCTGTACTCGACGCCGTGGAGCCTCGCGTAGTAGCTCAGGTTCTCCCGCACAGTTAGCTCGTCGTAGAGCACGCTGTGGTGCAGCACGACGCCCATGGCTCTGCGCGCCTCCACGCTGGAGGGGGGCCTGCCCGCGACCCGTACGACGCCCCTGCTTGGCCTCACGAGGCCGGCAGCCATCTTCAGCAGCGTCGTCTTCCCGGACCCGTTGGGCCCCGTGACGAGGACACCCTCCCCCCTGCCCAGGGCGAGGCTTACCCCGCGCAGCACCCAGCCCCTGCCGTAGCTGTACCGCTTCCACACATCCCTCATCACAAGCACGGCGCCGCCGCCCACAGCGTCCCCACCAGAACCGACCACTCCAGGAGCCACACGGCTACTCCCCTCATTAACCCAGCCCCGCCGGCCCAACAGAGCCATGGCTAGGGGTGGCCTAGGCGTGCCCACGAGGCTCTGGGGGGAAAGGAGCGGCAAACCAATGCTCCGGGGCCTGGTGAAGCCCCCGAGGGAGCCGAGCGCACTCGGCATAATCCTCTACAGCGGGCTCCTCGGAGTACTCACCGCTGCCCACGTCACAGCCCTCGGGGTCGCCATGGCTTTCCTTGCTCTCGGCCTACACATCCTGACCTTCGACGCAGGCTTCGACGCGGCAAAGACGAGGAACACGCGGCTACTCGCAGCCATACTCGCCATCAACTCCGCCCCCTACCTCGTAGTGCTCACCGCCTACCGCGACACAGAGCTGGCAGCAGCCATCGCGGTATACGTGCCGGTGATGCTGCTCTACCTCTACCTCGCCCTCCGGGGCCTCCTCCGCACACCCCCAGGCTACATAGCGGGCGCCGCCCTCCTCACATACACCTCGGTGCTCACCGCCGCCCTCGCGGGGAGAATCACCCGGGAAACCATCCTCGCCTTCACACTGATGATGCTCTACACGGCGAGCACCGCCGC
Organism: Pyrodictiaceae archaeon; assembly: GCA_027043685.1. Taxonomy (GTDB): domain Archaea; phylum Thermoproteota; class Thermoprotei_A; order Sulfolobales; family Pyrodictiaceae; genus QNYQ01. The sequence goes on along the minus strand of JALUFI010000109.1, from coordinate 2,125 downwards.
CTACATAGAGTCCAGGCTCCCCTTCCGCCAGACAAGCCCCGCAACCGGGCTAGCGATATGGCTCCCGGCCCTGGCAGCAACGGCCGCGGACCCGGCCCTAGCCATAGCCCTCGCCGAGCCAACGGTAAAACACCTAGTCAACACCGCCAAGAACACCAAGATAAAGCCAACAGAGATAAAGAAGCTAGGCTTCCAAGAAATGATAAGGCTCACCGTCTTCGCAGCACTCCTCGCCGCACTCCTACGCCTCACCGCCTCCTCCTAAACCGCCGCAGAACCCTAAACCCACGCCTACCAGCCACCGGCCCCGGCACACGCAGCCCACCGTGCTCCAGCACCTCAGCCTCCAGCGCCTCCAGCTCCGCCCTGTCACTCACAGCCAGGCGAGCGGCCTCCTCCCTCACCAAGCGCTCCCAGGGCGTAGAGCCCCGTCCACCACCCCTGCGGTGAACCGGCAGCCTAGGCAGCCTCATCCCCGATACGCGCCCCGCGACCACACAGCTCCAAGTACACACCCTGCCACAGAAACACCATTGATAAGCCCTTACACCCATAGACCCACGCCAGACAGGATAAGAACAGCCTTGAAGAACACCACGCACAGCCAGAAGGAGCCACCCCACTACGCACCGAACAAGAGTCCAGGAACCGGGAGGGAGCAGAGAAGCACACACGAAACAGCGGAAGCCCAGGAGAGACCATAGCCGGGGAAAAAGGGGACGCGGAAACAATAGATGAGGGAACCTAGGCTATGCGGCCACTGGGCTGTCCGTAGCTCTGGTGGCAGCCCTCAAGTATCCTCGACACAATGAACACCGGTACTCCGCCTGGGGTTGTGTCGACTAGGCCCCTGCCGCTGTAGACGTAGATGTGGGCACGCAGGTCGGGCCGGTAGGTGCCGCTCACCACCACGTTGCTGATGTCCATCACGGCGTTAGGACCATAGAACTTGACGAAGGTCTTCGCGCTGAAGATTGCCAGCACCTTGTAGTCGCCGCTGCTCGACTTGAGCATGAACACCGCGTACTCGTTGTCATTGTTGCTGAGGGGTGGGCCGCTGACCCTCTTCGCTACCGCGTACGGGCTGGGGCTCCTCACAGCGAACTCGAGCACAGTGTCGCCTATCTTGATAACGTAGTGGCCTGGCTGGAAGAGCGCCGGCGAGCCCTTGACCTCCAGGTTCCTGGTGGGCTCAGCATACATCTTGAGAGCCGAGACATCCTTGTAGTTAGCTGACTTCACGCTTGCCAGGCCCAGGCCCAGCATGGCAACAAAGAACACTAGGGCGAAGATTAGCGTCTTTGTCTTCCTGCTCGCCAAGGCACTTAAACCCATGTAGCGAAGCAGGGAAGGAGTTCCTCATATTTATTCTTCGCCGAACCCACGGCGGGGCCTGCGGGAGAGCAGCAGGAAGACTATGCCGAGCACCACGGGGTAGGCGGCGGCGTTCAGCGCGACGCTCCAGTGCCTAACGACCACAACGCGGCCATTCTCTATCTTCACCAGCTCGCTGACTATGCTGGGCACCTTCTCGCCGCCCTTCCCGGTGTAGAACGGAGGCTGTATCGGCGAGGGCTGGGGCTCCGGCAGCCTTATCGTCTCGTTGCCATGCGGGCCAATGACCTTCAGTGAGACTATGTAGCCCTTCTCGTCGACGCTCGCGCCGACCACTCGGTACACCTTGCCGCCCAGGTACGGCGAGGCAAGCAGCAGCCCGATGACCAGCCCCGCGGCTATGAAGCCCACGCCGACCCAGCGCAGCCAGGCCGGGGGCTCCTCGCCCCCAAGCCTCCTCGCAGCAAGGTAGGCCAGCAGCAGCGCGACAACGCTCGCCAGCAGCACCCTCGTGCCAAATATCGAGGCGACCTCTGGCCTCTTCATGAACTCGCCGAAACTGCTCATCGTGGGGTGGAGGCTCTGGGTTATCCGAGGCGCTATGAAGCTCACCGGCACCATTGCGTAGGCGGCGACGGCATAGGCAGCGCTAAGCGTCGCGGCACGGTCCGGGTCCGGGATGCTGCTCCTCAGCGCGAAGTACACGAGGTACGCCAGGAGGAGGAGCAGCACCGCCGTCTCCCTGGGGTCCCAGCTCCACGCCGCCCCCCAGGACTCGCTGGCCCACGCC
>JALUFI010000108.1:3859-4113 GCA_027043685.1 Pyrodictiaceae archaeon | reverse complement strand
CTTCTCCCTGGCGTGTGGGGTGACGGGTGGCCATGGTTGTCCGTGTAGCGGTTGTCGGCGGCGGTGCCGCGGGTATGGCTGCTGCTAGTCGTGCTAAGAGGCTTCTCGGTGACCGTGGCGAGGTTGTTGTGTTTGAGCGGGGTGGCTGGGTGAGCTTTGCCCTCTGCGGCACCCCGTACTACATTGGCTGCACCGTGAAGAGGCTGGAGGACCTTGTCCACTACCCGCTCAGCGAGTTCGTGGAGAAGCGTGGT
>JALUFI010000108.1:0-3849 GCA_027043685.1 Pyrodictiaceae archaeon | reverse complement strand
CGCATGTGAAGCACGGTGCGGGCCGTGGACTGTGTGGCAGTTATTTATGCTTAATCGGTGGCCGTGGGGTGCTGGCTGGGTGCTGGTTAAGAGGGAGGTGCCTTGGCTGCTACCGGGGCTTGGGGGGCGGCTGTCCTCCCCCTTCTCCCTGGCGTGTGGGGTGACGGGTGGCCATGGTTGTCCGTGTAGCGGTTGTCGGCGGCGGTGCCGCGGGTATGGCTGCTGCTAGTCGTGCTAAGAGGCTTCTCGGTGACCGTGGCGAGGTTGTGGTGTTTGAGCGGGGTGGCTGGGTGAGCTTTGCCCTCTGCGGCACCCCGTACTACATTGGCTGCACCGTGAAGAGGCTGGAGGACCTTGTCCACTACCCGCTCAGCGAGTTCGTGGAGAAGCGTGGTATCGATGTGAGGCTCTACACCGAGGTGACCGAGGTCGAGCCGGATGCGAGGAGGCTGAGGTACAGGAGGGGGAGCGGCGAGGAGGGTGTCTACGAGTACGACTACCTCGTGCTCGCCACGGGGGCTGTGCCGAAGGTTCCCGGGCCTTGGAGGGGGCTGCTGGGGTATGAGAACTTCTTCACTCTCAGGAGCCTCGAGGATGCTGACAGGATAAGGGCCTACGTTGTGAGGAACAACGTGAAGCGCGTGGTTATTGTTGGCGCGGGCTACATTGGGTTCGAGCTTAGCGAGGCGCTGAGGATGCTGGGGAGGGAGGTCACGGTGCTGGAGATGATGCCCAGGGTTCTGCCCGCTGTGCTCGACGACGACGTGGCGGAGGTGGCTGCGAGGCCCCTGCTCGAGAACGGTGTGGATCTCCGCCTTGGGACGGCTGTGAGGGAGTTTGAGGCTGAGGGTGGCCGGGTCCGGAGGGCTGTGCTGAGTAATGGTGACGCTGTGGAGGCTGATGCGTTCATAGTGGCTATTGGTGTTGCTCCTAACCGTGGCTTGGCGGAGCGGGCTGGGCTCCGTATAGGGGAGACGGGGGCCGTGTGGACCGACGAGCGTATGAGGACGAGCAGGCCCGAGATATACGCGGTCGGCGACGTGGCTGAGACGACTGACCTGGTTACGGGGAAGCGTGTCTGGATACCATTGGCGCCCGCGGCTAACAAGATGGGGTTCGTGGCTGGCACGAACATTGCTGGCGGGGAGGCTGTGTTCCCGGGCGTGGTGAGGACCAGCGTCACCGAGGCCTTCGGCACTGTTGTGGCGGCGACTGGGCTCAGCGAGGCGCAGGCTGAGAGGGAGGGGTTCCACCCGGTGGCGGCCAGGCTGGAGGCGAGGACCAAGGCTGCCTACATGCCGGGCGCGGGGAGGGTCGTGTTGAAGGTTGTTGCTGACGGGGAGACGGGGAGGCTTCTCGGCGCCCAGGCGGTGGGGGATGAGACGGCGTTCTGGAGGATAAACGTGGTGGCGGCGCTGCTCATGAAGAAGGCGACGGTGTGGGACCTGTTCGCGGCCGACCTCGGCTACATGCCGAAGGTTGCGCCGGTCTGGGACCCCCTGGTGATAGCAGCCAGGCTGTTGATGAGGAAGCTGGGCACCAGGCCCCGCGCCGCCTAGAGGGTGAGGCCGAGGCCGTCGGAGGCGACGATAACCGTTATTTTCTTCTCCCTGGCCATCGGGGCCGCAGCGGCCGCCTCCCGGTACGCTGTCTCGATGCTCGCCGCTGTCAGGTGTGTGAGTACCAGGGTGCCGCCGGGCTCCATGTGGTCGAGGAGCCTCAGGGCGAGCCTCGGGGTCATGTGGCCGATGCGCCTCGCCTCCTCCTCGGAGCCGCTCGGCATAGCCGCCTCGACCAGGACGAGCCTAGCCCTCCCCGCGGCTTCTATCACGGCGTCGGAGACCGTGGTGTCGGCGGTGTAGTAGGCCGCGGGGCCCCCATCCTCCGGGGAGACGAGGACCCCGTAGCTCTCCACCGCGTGGCGCCCAGGCACCGGCTCCAGCCGCAGCCCGGCCACGGCTGCGCCGGGCTCCAGCTTCTCGAGCCTCGCCGCCGCGGTGAAGCTCCTGGGGAGCGGCGGGTAGACGACGCGGGGCAGCTCCTCGGCGACACCGCCCGCGGCGAGGATGCGGGGCGCGCCGCAGCCCCTGGCGGCCCGGTACACCGCTATGTCCATGAGGCCGCTCCAGTGGTCGAGGTGGAGGTGGCTTATGTAGACGGCCTCGACGCTGCAGGGGTCCACGCCGCTCTCGAGTAGGCGCTGGCCGCACCCCGGCCCCGCGTCGAGGAGGAGGAAGCCCCTACCCGGAGCGGCCTCGGCGAGGATGCAGTTCTCAGCCCTCCCGGGAGGAGCGCCCGCGCCCCCCGAGCCGAGCACCACGAGCCTCAACAAGCGGCCACCGAGCGGGGCCCCCGTGGGGGCTAGGGGTCTATGCCCCTCTCGGCGCCCCACTCGAGGAGCCTCGCTGCGAGCTGGGCTACGCGCCGGTACTCCCTCCGCCCGACTATCCTCCTAACGAGCCCCGTGTCTACGTCAGCGTACTCGTGGACGACTATGTTGCGGAAGCCGATGAGTTTTCGGATGAAGCTGTAGTCCTCCCTAGTCATGGCGCCCTCCTCGAGGAGCCTCTCGGCTGCCTCCCGGGGCGACTCGGGGCGGTGGCCCAGCTCTGCAGCGAGCCTCATAGCCATGTCTAGGAGGGCTTGGGCCTGCACCTGGAGGGCGTGGAGAGCCGCCAGCTCCTCGACCCAGGTCCAGCCGGGGAGCCTCTCGGCGAGCGCGTCCAGCCTCCTAGTCATCTCGGCTACTGTCTCGTAGAGCCTGCCTAGCACGGTCACGGCGCGGTCACCGCCCATCTCCTCCTAGCGGCCCTCGCCGCCACCCTGTCGAGGTCGAGCTTCCTGGCCCAGAGCGTGTAGTCGTTGCAGAGCATTACGCGGGGCAGGAGGAGGTCTATGAAGAGGCCCCTCCTCTCCTCGTAGATGACTACCCCGCGGCGCCAGGCGTCGAGGACTACGGGGCAGGGGGCCTCGTCTAGGAGGACGAGGTCGAAGCTCCAGGGCAGGGCCTCGGCGAGCTCCGCTGCGAGGCCGAGCTTCGCCTCCACCCTGTCCACGCCGCGGCGCAGCGCGGCGAGCACGTCCACGTCGCTGCCCCTGGCCCCGCTGCGAGGCTACCGAAGACCACCGCGAGGACGGCGCCGTGGCGGCTCCAGGGGACCCTGCGGAGCCTCTCCAGGGCCTCGCCGAGGCTCGGCAAGGGGGCGGCGCACCCCTCTGTGGCTCTCCTCCTTGGCTGTGAGGCCCTCTGGACTAGTAACGCCTCGCGGGGGAGCCCGCTCCCTGGGGGCCTGGTTGGGCTTTGGCGGGGCTCGTTGTCGGTGTGTGGGGTAAGGGCGGGGTCGGGAAGTCCACGGTCTCCGCTGCGCTTGGGCTCGCGCTCCGTGGCCTGGGGCTGCGGGTCGCCGTTGTCTCTACCGATGTGTTGCCGAGCCTTCTCTGGCTCCTGGGCGGCGGCGAGCCGGGCAGGTGGCTCCGGGTCTGCGGGCTCGACGTGCTCGTGGTGTCGGAGGAGCTGGCTAGGGCTGAGTGGAGGAGGAGGTTCGGCGACGAGGCCTGCAGGGTGCTCGGGGGCTTCTTCGGCGTTGAGTGTGGGGAGCTGCTGGGCTACCTAGAGCAGGCGCCGTGGGTGCTGGAGCAGCTCTACGCCGCCATGGTCGCTGAGGCCGCTGGGGGCTTCGACGCCGTTGTCTGGGACACTGCTGGCGCTGGCGGCGGCCTCTTGATGATGGAGCTCGAGGAGAAGCTGTACCGGCACCTCCGCCTAGCCCCCAGGATATACGCGAGGCTCGGAGGCGGCGTGGACCGCGTCATCGCGTCGTGGAGGAGGCTCGCGGAGAGGGTGCTCTC
>JALUFI010000107.1 GCA_027043685.1 Pyrodictiaceae archaeon | reverse complement strand
GCCTTAATGAGTGGGGCGTCGCCTCCCCTGCCGCCGGCTGCTGGAGGGGTAGAGGGCTCGCACGGCCATGACAAGTGGCTTGCCGGATGCCGGGGTGCTTGGCTGGGACGCTGAGCGCGGGGTCCCGGTGCTCGGGTGTAGGCGTGGCGCTGGCTGCTGGCGGCCCCGGGGCGACTTCTGGGCGGCTGGGCGGTTCGAGCGCCGCTTGTTCGACTCGGCTGTTGGGCGCTGGATGGGTGGCTCCCCGGGCTTCTCCGGGCGGTGGCTCGTGTTCCACCGGGCGCCTGCGCCCCACGGGGAGTACGCTGTCGAGGTGTTCGGTGAGGGTCTGCGGCTGGGCGTGCTGGAGCTTGTTCCTGGGCGTGGCTGGGTCCTCTACCCGAGCGGGGCGCTCGCAAGCCTCCTCGAGGGGAGCGGCGTCGTTGAGGCTGTTGAGGTTGCCGCGAGGGGGCGGTTGAAGGGGAAGAGGCTGCGGCTCCCCCGCTGCCCGGCGACGCGTGGCGGCTACGTGGTTGTCGCCTCTGGGCGCTGGGCTGGGCCGGCGAGGCTCGAGGAGGGTGGGGAGGGCGGCGGGGGTGGCTGCTACGCGCGCGTGAGGGACATGGCTCCGAGGGGGTTCCGGCTCCTGGGCCGCGTGGGCGAGATACTCGACGCCGTTGAGGCAAACGCCGATGCTATCGGGGCGCTGGCCGCGGAGGCCCGGGGCTTCATCCGCCGCGTCTACGCGAGCATCATGGCTAGCCGCGGCAGGGTCTATGTAGCGCTCAGCGGCGGCGCCGACAGCACGGCCGTGCTCAGCCTCGCCAGGGAGGCGCTGGGCCCGGAGAGAGTGGCCGCGGTCTACGTCGACACTGGGATGGAGTTCCCGGAGACGAGGCGCCACGTGGAGCGCATAGCCTCGATACTCGGCGTCGACCTGGAGTGGGTGGAGGCCGACACGGACCCCCTGGAGGAGGTGAAGCGGAGAGGCCTAATGACGAGAGACAATAGGTGGTGCACGAGGCTCCTCAAGCTGGAGCCGCTCCGCAGATTCTACAGGCGGGTCGGGGCCCGCCTCGTACTCGACGGGGCCCGGTCAAGGGAGAGCACGGGCAGGGCGGAGACGCCAAGGCTCGGCGAGAACCCCCTCATCCCCGGCGTGGCCAGGGCACTCCCAATCAAGCACTGGAGCAGGCTCGCTGTCCAGCTCTACCTCTGGGAGAGGGGGCTCCCCGTCCTCCACCTCTACCAGGAGGGCCTCACAAGGATAGGCTGCATAGCGTGCCCCGCGATGCACCTCTACGAGCTCCACATCGCCTGGAGGCTCCACCCCGAGTGGTTCCACCGCCTCGCAGCGGCTGCCGCAGAGACCTCGGGGACCTCGAGGGAGGAGGCCCTGGCCACACTGCTCCGCGGAGACTGGCGCCGCGGGAGAGCGGGGAGAGAAGCCGCCACGGGGCACCGGGCTAGGGCTTCTCCTCGCAGCGGAGCGTCGCGAGCCTGACACCGTGAACCCTCATCTCGACCTCCATCCCCGTCTCGCATGCCAGGAGCCTCCCAGCCTCCATGAAGTCCCCGACCCCGGGGCCGCGGCGGAGGAGCATGCTCCGGAGCCCCGCCGCGAGACCCTCACGAACATCGATGACGAGCTTACCCTGCTCCAGGCGGAGGACGCCCGCGTACTCACCCATGCGCCAGTTAAGGGTGAGCCTCAGCTCCTCGATGCCTAGCTCGTAGACCTCGCGGCGGCCATCCTCATGCTCCACCACTAGCTCCGCGTGGATAATCCCAGCCAACACAGCACCCCCTCCGGTAGAGGAGCCCTGCAGTCCACGAGGAGAAGCGGGGTCCCGGAGAGAGGCCGCGGAGACCCCTCCCGGCATGGGGGAAAAGAGGCGGCGGGGGACACGTGGTGGATGGCTAGGTGGTTACTCCTTCTTCTCCTTCTGGACGAGCCTTATGGTCATGCGGCCGGAGACGTCGCTGAGCTCTACCTGGATCTCCTCCGGGGGCTTCTCGGCCTTCTCTAGTATGCTTATGAACTTGGCCATTACCTCCTCGCTCACGTTTGCCTCCAGGTTGAGCTTTATGTTCGCCACGGGGGCTCACCTCCTGTTCCTCGGCTTCTTCCACACATGTACCGTATCCTGGCTACTTGTACGGGTTTCGCCCCTCGGCGATGAATGCAGCCCCGTTTTATCCGGAGGCGTTGTCCCCTCCTCTGCCGAGGGGCTCTACGACCACTAGCCAGCGGCCACTGCTCTGCTCAGGGTAGACGATGTACTCCAGGGCCTCGCCGCCGGGTATGTGGGCTGAGGCCTCCCGGCTTGTCAGAGGCCGGGCGGGGTGCCCGGTGCCACTCAGCACACCCGCCACGACGCCCGCCATGAGGGCTGCCTTGGCTAGGCTCCACTGCTCCCTCTGGCTGAGGGGGAGCCGGACACGGCCCTCCCCGGTCTCTATGCGCTCCACGACCTGGAATGGGTGCACCCTCTCCCCGCTAGTGGGCTCAAGGAACACCGTGAGCACGTGGAGGGGGTTGAGGCTGCCCGGCTCCACCCCCACGTTCCGGAGGAACGCCTTGAAGCCACGCTCCGCCGCCGTTGAGGCGAGCTTTCCGAGGAGCACAGCGGCCTGGCGCTCCCCCACGACGCTGGTTAGCAGGCCGGGCAGGTCGTCGAGGAGCATCTTTGTAGCCATCACGCTTAGGCCGTGTGCCACTGCCTCGCGGTTCTCCAGCAGCTCCGCCACGGCTACACACCACATCTGAGAGCATAGGAAGCAGGAACCGTGTTCAGCCTCGTCTTATCCGCCCAGTAGCGATGCTCAGGAGCGAAGACTATAAGCCGTGCATAAACGTGTGTGATTAATGCAACAAAATAATGCGTATACATGATTTATTTCTATGAAGTATATAGACCATTAATAGCACCGAATACGAGACGTTAGAGAAGAGAGCCTAGTAGTCTTTGACCACCGGGTTCGCTATGCAGCCTATCCCGGAGACGCAGGTAACGACGACGTCGCCTGGCTGGAGGTACCTGGGTGGGTTCCGGGCGTGGCCGACGCCGGAGGGTGTGCCGGTGGCCACTATGTCCCCGGGCTCCAGGAGGGTGCCCCTGCTCGCGTACTCGACTAGGGCCGCGGGCGGGTGGATGAGGTCCCGGGTGTCTCCGTCCTGGAGCCTCTCGCCACCCACCTCGAGTACGACGCGGAGCCCACGGGCGGGGCTGAGAAGGCTCCTGGGCACAATCAGTGGCCCGGTGGGGGCGTAGTTGTCCCTGCTCTTCCCTCTCCACCACTGGGTTACGCCGCTCTCGAGCTGCTCCCTGCGGGCCGAGACGTCGTTGAGCACCGTGTAGCCCCAGATGGCTTCGGCGGCCTCCTCTAGGCTCATGCTTCTCCCGGGGAGGCCGAGCACCGCCGCTAGCTCGGCCTCCGCGTCGACTTTGAGCCCTGGCTCGTGGAGGATTATCGCGTCCCCGGGGCCTGCGACGGCGTTGCCGCTCTTCACGAAGAGCTCCGGCACCGGCGGGGGCTCTACGCCTAGCTCCTCGGCGTGGCTCCGGTAGTTGAGGCCGACGAGCACCACGTGGCTGGGCTTCTCCACGGGGGCCAGGAGCCTCACACCCGTGAGGGGGAGCCCCTTGTCGGCGGAGGCGACTCGGCGGGCGAGCTGCTCGAACTCATCCGGCGGGTTCTCGAGCATTACCTCCCTCGTGTCCCGGTACCCCCAGGCGCCGAGGGTGTAGACGCGGCCCCGGTACACCACCGCGGGCTCAACAGTGCCGCCGGGCGCCACGGCCCTGGCGAGGCCCAGCACTGCCTCTACCCGGAACCCAGTCCAGGAGGGCACCTGCAACGCCATCCCCGTGGACACTGGGCCCGGTGTTACGGTGTTGAAGGGCTCGCAGCCCCTCCTATTCACTGCCCACCGTTTGTGGTGTTAGTTGTCTGTTTGAACCGTGGGCACCTATATATGATGGCGCCGGGCCGCGTCACTGCTGGGGGCTGCATAGCCGTGGATAGAGGCGGCTACTCCTCCGCCCCGCCCGGCGGCGGGCTCAGCCGCCTGATGGCGGAGAGGGTGACCGAGGTCAGGCTCCATGGCCGGGGCGGCCAGGGGGCTGTAACCGCCGCGACGCTGCTCGTT
>JALUFI010000106.1 GCA_027043685.1 Pyrodictiaceae archaeon | reverse complement strand
AGAGTACACGTCCACCGGCTGGAATATCTCCGGCACCCACATCTCGGCGTAGAGGCCGCAGTTACCACACCTAATGATGGCCTTGACCTCGCCCCTCTCGTTCCTCTCCTTCTTCCTTATCTCCACGCTCAGCGCCCTGGCGCCGCAATGGGGGCACTCAAACACGGTCGGCAGCCGCCGAGGCGCCCGGAGCAGCTGCGGCTTACGATACTTCCTCCTCCGCCTACCCACTCCCCGCGCACCCCCAGGGGAGAAGACGGTGGCCCCGGAGCAATGCCCCCTTCTTAACAATCCATGCAGCGGCCGGCAGGCGGCGGCCCCGGGCTATAACCCGCCTTCTGTACCTACGGCCGCATCCGACTAAGCGGCCCGCGGCGGCCACTCGCGCGGCCCTCATCGGCCGCCGCCCTTGCACCCCGGGGGACGGCCGTTTCAACGCACCCCGGGGCGGTCCATCAGCGGGTTACTGGCCCCCCGTCGCCGGAGGGCCCTCGCCGCCTCATCGCCACCCCTGCCCCGGGGCGTGCCGTTTCTGTGCCGTTGCCGCGGGTGTCACCCGCGCCCCCTCTCGGGGCCCCGGCGCCGCGGGGAGGGCGGAGTTTCCTCAGGGGCCCGCCACGGGCCCCCGTGGCGGCCAGCCCGGGGCCGCCGGGGAGGGGTACAAGGAATCACGCCACACTCGTATTAGCGTTGGTCCGTGCCGTGGAGTACGCTGCGCAGCATCTCCCGGAGCCGCCTAGCGGTCTCGACCGCCGAGGGACCGGGGTGTGCGAGGTCCTCGCCCCGGCCCCCGCGGAGTATGATCAGCCTCCCCTCCCTCACCGCCCGCAGCCCCCGTATCCACGGCGTCTTCGCCAGGTACCTCTCCCTGGTGAGCCTCATCATCTTCTCCGCCGATACTATCACAGCCTCCGGGTCCATGGCCATGACCTGCTCGGGCCGCGGCTCCACGAAGGGCTCCGGCGCGTGGGCGTAGACGTTGAGGCCACCCGCCAGCCTGACCACGTGGTCCGCGAAGCTCCGCCCCCCAGGGCTCATCCGGGTAGTGTAGTCCGGCCACACGTACTCCGCGTAGACCGTGGCTAGGCGGCGGGGCATGGACTCCTCCAGCTCCCTGGTCTCCCCGGCTATCCTCGCAGCCAGCTCCAGGCCCTCCCTCCTCCTGTCAACCACTGCGCCCAGCGCAGCAGCGTTGTCAGCGACTCCGTAGAGGCTCGCGGGGAGCGGGAAGATGTAGGCCCGGAACCCCCTCTCCCTCAGCTCCTCGTAAAGCCTCCTCTGCACATAGTCCTGAAGCACAATGATGTCCGGCTTAACCTCCCTCAGCCTCCTCCACATAACCGAGATATAGGTGCCGACGACCGGCTTATCCGGCGCATACTCCCCGCAGTAGACAGAGACACCGACGAGCTCGTCGACGGCGCCAAGGAGGACAAGCGTCTCAGTCAACGCGGGGGCGAGGCTAACCACACGGAGCCCCAGAGCAGCCACCCCCCACCGCAGCGAGGAGCCAGGAACCCCGGCGTGATACAGGTGGCTCCCGCGCAAGGGGGGACGCGGAGCCTAGAACCCCGGGGGCGGCGAGATGCGGGCGCCCCGCGCCCACGGGCGCCCATCGCGTCCGGGGGTGGTGGACCGGCCGGGATTTGAACCCGGGACCTCTCGGGTGCGAACCGAGCGCTCTTCCAGGCTGAGCTACCGGCCCACCCCTTAGAGGGGCTCCCGTAGAGACGAGGAGGCGCCGACACGGCTTCCTCGTATAAGGCTTGCGGGGGCTCTGATGCGGGCCTTGCCGCCATCCCCCCGCCGAGGGGCGGGGGTTAGCGGTGCCGCGTCCACAGCAACCCGGGTTCCCTCGTCATAGCCACCCGTCCACGAGGACTACACGGGGCCCGGCCTAGGGGTTATTAGTCCCTGGCCGCGTGGCCCCTCCATCCCCACGGCGGGAATGGGCCGCCTCCGGCGAGCCCCCGCCGCCGAGGGCGGGGGCGGTGAGGGTCAGCGGCCTCGCGTCGGAAGAGGGGCCAGCCGTGGCCCCATCGGTGACGCGTGGGAGGCCGCCGTAGCTCAGCCGGTAGAGCGCGGGGCTGTGGACCCCGAGGTCCCGGGTTCAAATCCCGGCGGCGGCCCCACTCCCCCCTCAACGCCTCTCCTAGCCACGGAGCCGCCACCGTTACAGCCCCGGAGCCCCTGTCAGCCCAGAGCCCCCAGGGAGCTGGCCCTGAGCAGCACCCAGGTGCTCGTTGTCAGGGGCCTTGTCAAGCGCTACGGCAGAATCTACGGTGCCAGGCGCGTAGACCTCACCGTCCAGCGCGGCGTCCACGGCCTGGTCGGCCCCAACGGCGCCGGGAAGACCACTACGATGAAGTGCATAGTTGGCCTCGCCGTCCCCGACGCGGGGGAGGCCCTCTTCCTCGGGGAGAGGCTCTGGGGCCCCGGGGGCTGGAGGCTACGCAGCCTCATAGGCTACGTCCCCGAGACCCCCGACATAAGGTACCACGGCACTGCCCGGGAGCTCCTGGAGGAGCTAGCAGTAGCCGAGGGCTACAGCCGCGCCGAGGCACGGGAGGCTGCCAGGAGGGCGGCAGAGGAGACCGGCGTCGAGGACCTCCTAGACAAGAAGGTGTCGGCGCTGAGCAAGGGGCAGAGGAAGAGAATCCTCTACACCCAGGCCCTCCTAGCCCCCAGGGAGCTGCTCGTACTAGACGAGCCGTTCAGCGGCCTGGACCCCGAGGCGGTTGTCTGGGCACGCACACTGATAGCGGAGAAGTCCCGCGAATCAGCGGTGCTGGTGAGCACCCACCTCCTCCGCGAGATAGAGAACCTAGCAACCCGCGTAACCGTGATAATAAGGGGCGAGACGGTCTACGAGGGCCCCGTGGAGGAGCTAGTGAGGAAGACCCTCGGCGTGAAACTAGTGGTGGAGGTATCCGACCCAGACAAGGCGGCCAGGGTGTTGGAGAGCGTTGGGGCGGAGGTGGCTAGGAGGCTCGGCAGCCGCGTAGAGGCGGTCGCGAGGGACAGGGAGCACGTAGCAGACATAGTGGAGGCCCTCGTAGCCAACGGGGTCCGGGTCTACAGCGTCCAGGTCCTCCATGGCCTAGAGGACGCCTACATAAAGCTCCTCGAGGAGAGACGTGGAGGCGGTGGGGCGTGAAGAGGAGGACACGCGGCCCGGGACTAGCGGCGCTCACCGCGCTAGAGGCCCGGAGGATGCTCCTCCGCAGAAGCTACCTAGCCTTCACCGCCCTCGCCGCCCTAGCCCCCCTCCTCGTGGCGCTCCTCCTCCGCGACCCCCTCCAGCGCCTCATAGCCCTCCTCCACCTCCCCCGCGGCACGCTATCCAACACGTGGCTAGCAATGCTTGGCTCAACCAGGGCCCTCGGCCCCCTCGCGAGGGGAGGCCTAGCCGCCCTAGGGCTCCCCCTCGGGGGAGCAACAGCCTACGCCTGGATAATCGCACCCCTACTAGCAGCAGCCACCACCGCCGGCGACATAGCCGAGGGGAGGCTCCAGCTACTAGCAGCCAGGCCGGTCACCCGCGCCAAGCTAGTAGCGGCCAAGCTCCTAGCCCTCGAGGCCAGCCTCGCCGCCCTCTACCTAGTCTCAGCGGCCTCCGCCTACCTAGCGGCAAGCATAGCCCTCGGCCCCCAGTCCAGGCCATGGCTCGCCCCAGTCTACGCCGCCGTCCTCGCAGCAGCCCAGGCACCGCTACTACTAGCAACCATGGCGATAGGGCTCCGGACGAGACGCGTAGCAGCAGCCGCCCTCCTAGGGATACTGCTCTACTTCGCCGGCAGCCTAGTCTCAGCGGCCCCCATGATAGCCGCCATCCAGGCAGCTAGCCACGGACAACCCCAGGCCCTCCGACAAGCACTCGACGAGATACAAGTGCTCAACGTGGTCGAGCCGCTACACGCGGCGCCCTCGATAACAAGGATGGTGCTAGACGCGGCAATAGCCGGGCTACACGCCCACCCAGAGACAAGCATAGCCTCCGGCGTCTACGCGGCCACCAGCCACACCTACGCAGAGCTACTAGCCTACGCCGCCGCCTCCCAGGCAGCAGCCACCACAGCCCTCTACGCGGCCACCGTCCTCGCCTTCCGCCGCCAGACACTCTAGCCCAGGGCCCCCGCCCCCGGCCCCCATCCCGGGGGCGGGGGCCCTGGGCTAGAGTGT
>JALUFI010000105.1 GCA_027043685.1 Pyrodictiaceae archaeon | reverse complement strand
TCATTATCTTCTCTTCGGTTGTTTCGAGGAGTTGTTTAGCCTCTTCGAGGCCCAGCTGGGCTAGGTATCTTGCTGCCTGGTGTGGGTGGAGCCATGGCCTTGTTCTTGCTATTTTCTCTGCCTCTGTCCCGTAGAGACTCCACGCCCTTCTGTGCGCCTCTCTTAGCTCCTGCTTGGTCTCGGCGAGCAGTTTGGCTATCGTTTTATTGTTCTTCATCTCGGCGGCTTCCTCCCTTCTTCATGGAGGGTCTCTGCGGGGGTGTAGTGGGTGGTGCGGGGGCTTTTCGTTGGGCGCTTCCAGCCGCTCCACCTGGGGCATGTGATGGCTATTGAGTGGGCTCTCAGCGGCGGTGGCGTTGACGAGCTTGTTATAGTTATTGGCTCCGCTCAGGAGAGCCATACGTTGAGGAACCCGTTTACGGCTGGTGAGAGGGTTGAGATGCTCCTCCGTGGGCTGAGGGAGCACGGTATTGGGCGTGACCGTGTGCTTATCGTGCCTGTGCAGGATATTGCTATGAACTTTGTCTGGGTTCGCTACCTTGAGATGCTTCTCCCGAGGTTTGAGGTCGTGTTTACGCGTAACCCTCTCGTTGAGAGATTGTTTAGCGAGTATGGTTACCGTGTCGTTGGTCAGCCGTTGTTTAGTAGGGAGTCCTATAGCGCGACTAGGATACGCGAGTTAATGATTAGCGGTGATGAGTCCTGGAGGAGTCTCGTCCCGTCGTCGGTGGCGGAGTTCATAGAAGAGATTAAAGGCGTTGAGAGGCTGCGGAGGCTTGCTTCAAGGGACTAGGCTTTGAGGGAGCTTGTCGAGATTGATGGCAGCTTCGGTGAGGGCGGAGGGCAGATTCTGAGGACGAGCCTCGCGCTCTCCGCGCTTCTCGGCAGGCCGGTGAGGATATACAATATCCGTGCCAGGAGGCCGCGGCCGGGGCTTCAGCGCCAGCACATGGTTTCTGTCAGGGCGGTGGCGGAGCTGTCCTCTGCGAGGGTTGAGGGGCTGCGCCTGGGCTCGACGGAGATAGTGTTCTATCCGGGCAGGATACGTGGCGGGAGATTCCGCTTCGACATAGGAACGGCTGGCAGCATTACTCTCGTGCTGCAGGCGGCGCTCCCCGTCGCCGCCTATGCGCCGGAGCCGGTTGAGATGCAGATAACCGGTGGCACGGATGTGCCTTGGAGCCCGCCGATAGACTATGTCCGGTTCGTGTTGAGGCGCTTGCTTGAGCGCATGGGGTACGGTTTTGAGGTGGTGCTCCGGAGGCGTGGACACTACCCGCGCGGCGGCGGCTTGGTGATTGTCCGTGTTCCTAGACCCCCCGGGATGCTGGGTGCTGTTGACTATGGGTCGCGGGGGAGGGTCCTTGCGGTTGAGGGGCTTAGTCACGCGGTCCGCCTCCCGAGGCACGTGGCTGAGAGGCAGGCTTCGGCTGCGCGTAGGCTGCTCGAGCGGCTGGGCGTCCCGGTGCGGATAGAGCTTGAGTGGTACGAGCCTGGGCGGGACCCGCATCTGGGCCCGGGGAGCGGTATAGTTGTCTGGGCTCTGGCGGAGCGCAGCGTGCTGGGCGGGGATGCGCTCGGCGCTAAGGGTAAGCCGGCGGAGAGGGTTGGTGAGGAGGCTGCGCGCAAGCTCCTCGAGGACCTTGAGACCGGGGCTGCTCTAGACCGCCACGCGTCCGACATGCTGATAACCTACGCCGCAGTTGCTTGCGGGGAGAGCATCCTCCATGGCTCGAGGCTCACGATGCATGCCTGGACAAACATGCATGTTGTCAGGAAGCTTGCGCCGGAGGTCGAGATGGAGTTCATTGAGGGCGGGGAGCTTGAGAAGCCGTTCAAGCTCCGCGTCCGCGGCCTCTGCCTCAAGAGGAGTGGCTAAGGGTCAGCCTCTTCTCGAAGAGCCATGGGGTCCTTGAGCGTATACACTCCTCAAGCCTCTCTCGGAGCACCTGGAGCCCCTGCCCCTGCAGCGCGGAGATGCGGAGCACTTCCCCGCAGAGCCGTTCCGGGCTCCTCTCGCTAAGCGCCTCCAGTATCCGTGAAACGGCCTCGGGGTCTGCGGCGTCTGCCTTGTTTACCGCGACTATGACAGCGGCGCCTCTTCTCTCCGCAAAGTCATTGACTATGCTGTCGAATAGTCTCACCTGGTCGTCTATATCCTGCACCCTCTCGGGCGAGGGGTCGAAGAGGTAGAGCACTACATCCGGTAATGCGCTCAGCGCTGCAAGGGCCTTCCTCTCAATAACGTTCTGGTGCTCCGGGGGCCTTTCGAGAATGCCTGGAGTGTCGACGATGTAGTAGGATATTGGGCCCTCCACCTTGCCAACTATTATCGTCTTTGTTGTGAAGGGGTATGCGGCTGTCTCGGGCTCCGCGGTTGAGAGGGCTGCTACCAGGGTAGACTTGCCCGCACTCGGTATACCCGCGACAACAACTACCGGCAAGCCCTCCGCGACCACGTGTGTACGCACAAGCTCGTCACGAACCCTCCGCAGGAGACGGAGACGCGGCGAGAGTCTCCTGACAACAGAGAGTATTCTGCCGCTCCCCTCCTTTCGGAGCCTCGCAGCCTCCCGCGGAGACTCAGCGGTCGCGATGAGCCAGCGGTACTGGTTCCAGAAGTCACGCATCAGGCTAAGCCCGCGCTTCACTGCCCGCCTGGCCGCCTCGTACTCATCAACACCCACGAAGGCATCTATTAACGCGCGATGGAATTCGCTCATCCTTGAGGCGGGGGGCATTTCGGCGGCCTTGAGGAGCCTCGTATACGCTACGTTAAACACCGTCTCGAGCCTCTTCAGCTCAAACTCTATCCTACCCCTCTTCCCTGGCCTCCTCGGTCGAAGCCTCTTGTACCTCTCACCCACTACGCGTACGATCTCCTCGGCTTCGTAGACGTGTATTCTCTTGAGCCTAGCCACTGTCTCAACCAGCCGCCTAGCGTCCTCCTGCCGCCTAAGCCACGGCGGAGCCGCGTTGGCACTCGGCATGGTTTCTCGGTGCCCCTTGCAGCGCTGCGTCCCAGCCCCTCCGGGCCTATATTTCCGCTCTATACAAGCGCTCTACATAGGGGCTGCCAGCGCGGTGAGGGGGGCCTCGGAGCCCCTGCAGTCAAGTACGCGGCGAAGCAGCCTCTTCAGCCTCCTGGCCTCCTCCCTGCTAAGCCCATACCTCGCAGCCAGCTCGGAGTAGAGCGGGTAGGAGCCCTCGTCCTCGAAGCTCGTGAGCGCGTCAAGCAGCGCGGCTAACAAGTTACGCGGGACTCGGCGAACATTGAACCGAACGCAGGGGTCCCGCAGGAGGCTGAGTATCCTCTCGGGCGCAGCGAGCCCCCTCCCGCTTACCAGCTCGGCGCTGTGCTCACCCAGCTCCTTTGCAAGCCTCGCAGCCGCCCGGCCAGCCCTCAGCCTGGCCTCGGCCAGCCTCAGCGCTATGGCCACCTCCCTCCTCGGCCTAGCCTCCACAGCAACGGCTACAGAGTCGAGAAACACCGTGTCCTCGACCACGTAGCCGCAGTTCCTGCACACGAGCTGGCCCCGCTCAACGTCAAGCACAAGGTCGGCAGAGCCACACACCGGGCACCTAGGCGGAGCCCTCGCCGCGTAATACCTGGCAACCTCCTCCAACGCCAAGCACCCAGGCCTCCCGCACTTTCTCCGCCAAATGCTGCCTACTTAGCCCTAGACTATGTGGGTGGCCTGGCCGAAACTAAGCTAGCCAGAGGCCATGAGCAGCGAGAACAGCGGCCAATGACTACCCCGCGCAGCACAGTCTCGGACACGGATAAAACCCGGCCAGCAGGCGGCTTGTCGGAGCGGTGGCATAGGGTGAGCTACTACGGAACCGGCGCCACAGCGGTAGGCGTCAAGGGCAGCAACTACGTCATCCTCGCAGCCGAGAGAAGGGTAAGCTACGGCGGATACATAATGAGCCGTGCAGGCAAAAAGGTATACAAGATAAACGACTACCTGGGCCTCGCACTGGCAGGCCTATTCGCAGACATGCAGGCAATAGCCAAGATGCTCTCAGCGGAGATAAGGTACCACGAGCTAACAATAGGCCGCAGAATGACTGTGAGAGCTGCAGCAAAGCTCCTAGCATCAATACTCTACTCAAACAAGTACTTCCCATTCCTCTCCGAGATACTCGTAGGCGGAATAGAGCCCGACGGAACACCAAGGCTCTACGTAATGGACCCCGTGGGCTCAC
>JALUFI010000104.1 GCA_027043685.1 Pyrodictiaceae archaeon | reverse complement strand
CCGTCTGCCAGGGCTGCGCCCCCTTTGCCATCCACCGTGTTGATGTTGACGTGCGGCGGCACGCTGGTGACCCAGTGCACGATCTCGGCAATATCGGCGGGCGTCAGGGGGTCGGTGCCCTGGTAACCCTGGCGGGGCCGGGGCGGGGCGCTTGGGGCGGCCACGAGGGGGCTGGGGGGTGAGCGTGGCGTTGCCCGAGTGCGGCGTCGTGGCCGTGGTTATTGGGAGTGAGAGTGACAGGGAGTACGGGGAGAAGGCGCTGGAGGTTCTTAGGAGCCATGGTGTTGAGGCGAGTCTTCATGTCTACAGCGCCCACCGCAGCCCCAGGGAGCTTGACAGGTTTCTCGAGGAGTGCGAGCACAGGGTGAGGGTCTACATTGCTATGGCGGGTCTCTCCGCCGCGCTTCCGGGCTACATAGCGTCGAGGACAAGGAAGCCGGTTATCGGGGTGCCTCTGCCAGCTGGGCCGCTCCGGGGCGTTGACGCGCTGCTCTCGATTGTCCAGATGCCGCGGGGCGTGCCGGTCGCCGCGGTGGGGATAGGTAACGCGGTCAACGCGGCGCTGCTGGCGCTCCGGATACTGGGGCTGCTAGAGGGCGAGGGGGAGCACGGCGGCCAGGGCTAGGGCTGCCTGCAGCGTGCTCGCTGCGAGGCTTCTCCGCGTGGCCCTTGGGTCGGCGAGGCCTGCGTGGGCGTAGATGGGCTTGTTGAGCAGCCCGGCTATCGTCGCTATTACTGCTAGTTTTCCGAGGAGGAGGGGGTCGTGGAGCCCCAGGGAGTATATTGCTAGTATCGCTGCGCTGCTGGAGACGAAGCCGCCGAGAGCCGCCACTATGGCTAGGCCGCCGACCCCGGTGGACTCGACGAGGTAGGAGAGGAAGGCTATCGCGAGGTAGAGGAGCGTGGTCTTCAGCGCTGCGCGGAAGCGGAGCGGGTTCTCTATCTCCGGCGTCTCGCCCACGAGTCTCTCGAGGCTCCTCCTCCAGGCGTAGATCCCCGGCGCCGCGGCCGCGGCCGAGGCGAGCGCGAGGGGGGCCACAGCTGCTAGCCATGACTCCTGGGACACCGTGTAGGCGGCTGCGGCCGCTATGGCTAGGTTCCGTACAACCATCGCAACGTTGGTGAGTATGGTTATGTCGAAGGCTAGGGATGCGCCGCTGGGGCCGAGGAGCTGGAGGAGGGCCATCAGCGTCGCCTCGCTGTTCGCGAGGCCTCCGAAGAGCGCGGTGTATGCGAGCCCCCTGCCACCCATCAGCCTGGCGGCCACGTAGCCGAGGTAGGAGGTCGTGAGCACTAGGGCGAAGAAGAGGTAGAGGCTACGTAGACTCACCCCGTAGAAGGACGCGTTTGACTCAAGGAAGAATGGGCCGACAACGAGTATGACTACGCCTAGCTCCAGGGCCCAGAGGAGCTCCTCGTACCTTATCCTGCCGACCACGCGCTCCGCGGGCAGCTTTATCGCTAGCACGAACGTGGTTAGCACCGCGGTGCTGACTGCTAGGAGTACCTCGCCCAGGCCGCTGAGGAGCCCTATCACGAAGTCCACGAGGAGGACGATTATTGTTGTTATCCCGGCTATCCTGGCCACGAGGAGCCTATAGGCCTCAAACACTACTATGACTAGACCGAATAACGCCAGGAGCGTCGCCGCAAGCGCCGTGGAGACAAGGGAAGAGGAGGAGAGGTAGCCGAGCACGGCGGCGTATATGGCTACGAGGCTGAACGTCCTTATCCCCGGGAACTCCTTGACGACGATCTCCTCTACCCCGGTGGCCCGCCCCCTCCGCTTCCTCGCGATGGCCGCCCTGGCCTTCTCCCTCTCGATTCCGATAAGCATGCCGGAGAGGAAGGCCACAACTATGCGGAGGAGCGGCTCCTCCGTAGCAAAACCGGTGGGTGACAAGGGAGGCGCTCCTCCCCCGTCGCCTGCAGCGCCCCCGTCCCCCCTGCCAGGGGCTCTAGGCGCGGGTTGCGCGGTACCTCCACACGTACTGCTTCGGGTCGGGGCTGGGTGGTGGGTGGCGCTTGTGCTCGCTGCTCCGGTGCAGCTCCAGCACGCGCTGCACCTTCCAGGGCTCCAGGCCCGTCGCCTCCACCACCTCGTCGGGGCTGAGGCCTAGGTCGAAGAGCCCGTAGAGTATGAGGTCTATCTCCTCGTAGGGTATGCCTAGCTCGGTCTCGGCCAGCTGGCCTGGCCAGAGCCTGGGGCTGCTGGGCTTCTCCGCTATCCTCGGCGGCACGCCCAGGTGCTTGGCGAGCATCCTTACCTGGGTCTTGTAGAGGCAGCCTATGGGTAGGAAGTCGACGCCGCCGTCGCCGTACTTGGTGAAGTAGCCTATGAGTATCTCGCTCCGGTCCCCGGTGCCGGCCACCAGCCTGCCCTCCATGTTGGCGTAGAGGTAGAGGAGGCTCATCCTTATCCTTGCGCGGAGGTTGCCGAGGCTCCTCTTGTCAGGGTTCTCGCCCGTCGCGGCAAGGTAGGCGTCCACTATGGGCTTGATGTCTATGGACTTGTACTCTACGCCGAACTTGTCTATGACGCTTAGGGCGTCCTTCACGTCCTCGGGGGGCGTGACCGCAGAGTCAGGCATGACTAGCGCGAAGACCTTGTCGGCGCCGAGAGCCCTGACCATGAGAGCGAGCGTGGTGGCTGAGTCAACTCCCCCGCTCACACCGACCACGACTCCCTTGGCGCCGGCGGAGGCTACCACTTCTCGCGTGAACTCGGAGAGGGCCTCTGCAACCCCCTCGTAGTCTAGCCCGGTTATGTCCTCCATAGTTATCCTCTTGACAGCCATGCCGCCCTGCCCCGCGGCCTCCCCACGGCTCCATTGTAGCCACACCGGGGCTTGTAGAAGAACATTATCTATCACGGCCTTCCCGCGGGGAGGTAACGGCGCACCGCCGGAGGGGTGCTCAGCGTCTTGCCTCGCGTCATCCTGGGCCTGGGCCCGTCGATGACCTCGCTCGACGTCGCCGTCGTGGACGCTAACTCCGAGGCCCTTGGCGTCCCACGACTCCTCCTCATGGAGAACGCTGGCAGGGCCGTGGCCGACGTTGTTGCTGAGAAGACTAGGCCCGGGGGCCGTGTCGCCATCTACGCGGGCCCCGGGGGTAATGGCGGCGACGGCCTCGCGGCTGCACGGCACCTCGCGCTCCGCGGCTACAGCGTTGTTGTCTACCTCCTCGGCTCCGGGCCTAGGGACATTAGGAGCCAGGAGGCCAGGGCTATGTATGAGGCTCTAGAGGCTATGGACTACAGCGTCGAGATAGTCCACGTCCGCGACCCGGCCCGGGTACCCGTGGCTGACGCGGACACCGTTGTTGATGCGCTGCTCGGCGTGGGGCTCCGGGGCGCGCCCCGCTCCCCCTACCGCGAAGCCATAGAGGCCATCAACGAGGCCGACGCAGTGAAGGTCGCGGTGGATGTTCCCTCGGGCCTCGACGCGGACACAGGGGAGGCCCCTGGCGCCGCTGTGAAGGCCGACGTGACGGTGACGCTGCATAAGCCGAAGCCCGGGCTCTACCGGAGGCCGGACCTGGTAGGCGAGCTAGTCGTCGCCGAGATAGGGGTGCCGCCCGAGGCCGAGATATACGTCGGCCCCGGCGACGTGGCGAGGAGGGTTCCGAAGCGGAGCTGGGAGACCCGGAAGGGCAAGGCGGGCCGCGTACTAGTGGTGGGGGGCTCAATAGACTACGTCGGAGCCCCCATCATAGCGGCGAGGGCCGCGGAGGCCGCGGGCGTGGACCTGGTCTTCCTCGCCTCGACCCCCAACGTGGTGGAGGCGGCCGCGGCGCAGAGGCCCAGCATCATACCGGTCAGGCTGGAGGGGCACCCCTGGCTCCACCCCAGCCACGTGGAGAAGCTGGAGCCCCTGCTCCGCCGCGTGGACGCGGTAGCGGCGGGGATGGGCACCGGCCTCGCCGAGGAGACCGGGGAGGCGCTCCGCCTCCTGGTCGAGAAGGCCCTGGAGGCCGGAAAGCCCGTCGTCCTCGACGCGGACGCGCTGAAGCACGCCGCGGGGTGGAGGAGCCTCCTGGGAAAGGGCGTCGTCGTGACGCCGCATGACGCCGAGTTCGAGAAGCTGTTCGGCAAGCGCCCCACACCGGTTACATGCATCCCTAGGAGGATAGAGGACGCCGCCGAGGCCGCGCAGCAGCACCCCGGGCTCACAGTGCTCCTCAAGGGCCCCGTGGACGTCATAGCCGAGGCGACGAGGGCGAGGCTCAACAAGACTGGCGCGCCCTCGATGAGCGCCGGGGGCACCGGGGACTCCCTCGCCGGCCTCGCAGCCGCGATGCTGGCGAAGGGTCTGGACCCCTTCAACGCCGCCGCCGTGGCAGCCTACGTGAACGGCGCCGCCGGCGCCCTCGCCTACCGCGAGCTAGGCGACTCAGCGACAGTCATGGATCTCCTGGAGAGGATTCCACGCGTGCTCAACAGCCCCGAGGAGGCTGCAAGGGACGCAGTGATCTACAGGAGGCTGCCCCTGAGGAGCGGTTGCTGAGAGGCACGTGGACCGTGGACCCCCTCTGGGGGCCGCCGCCCCCGCGGCCCCTGGTGGGGGTGTAGGCCGCGGCGGCCACCGCTACGCCGTCCGCGGCCCGGGGCCCTTGGGAAGGGGCGGCGGCTTTCCCCGGGATTGTGTGGCTTTGCCGGGGTCGGCGTGAGACTAGGCCAGCCATACCCTGCTGGGTCCTTGACTGCCCGCCTCGCCATCCCCCGGCGCCGTGCTCGTTGGGTATCGGTGGAGCGTGGCCTGCGGCTAATTAGTGCTGGGCGCTGGCCTGACCGGCAGGGTTTATATAGGGGCTTTTTAGCGGGTTTTTAAGGGGTGTTCTAGGGTCTTGGAGAGCGCAGAGCAGAGGACAGCTTCTACTGCCCAGCAGAGCGCTGAGCCGAAGCCCCAGGTGAACATAGAGAATATTGTCGCCACCGTCTCGCTGGACCAGGAGCTTGACCTGAACCTGATAGAGAGAGTCATAATCACAGCCGAGTATAACCCGGAGCAGTTCCCGGGCTTGGTCTACCGCCTCGAGGAGCCCAGGGTCACCGCGCTCATCTTCAAGTCCGGGAAGATGGTTGTCACGGGCGCCAAGAGCACCAGGGACCTCATAGAGGCCGTCAAGAAGATTGTGCGCAATCTCAAGAAGCACGGGATACAGATTAAGGGTAGGCCGAAGGCCCAGATACAGAACATCGTTGCCTCGGCCAACCTCGGCATCTGCGTAGACCTTGAGAGGGCTGCGCTGACGCTGGAGAATAGCATGTATGAGCCGGAGCAGTTCCCAGGCCTCATACACCGCATGGACGAGCCGAGGGTCGTGCTGCTGATATTCGGGTCCGGGAAGATGGTGATAACGGGCGCCAAGAGGGAGGAGGAGGTCTACGAGGCCGTCCAGAAGATATACGAGAAGCTGAAGAGGCTGCGCGCGATAAGGCCCTGCTACTAGCCCGCGCCCCTTCTTTCTCGCCCCGGGGGCCTAGTAGGCTAGGCTTAGCCCCCTCCTCCTGGCCTCCTCTAGGAGCCTCTTCGCCGCCGCCCGGGCCTTCACGCGGAGCAGCATTACATCTCCCGCGTACTCCACCATGGCTCCATGCTCCCGGGCTAGTTCCTGCGCCTCGCGCTGCTCCCGTGGCCCTGGGGCGTGGATGGGGATTACGTAGTAGCCTTGGGGGTCTGGGCGGCGGAGTATCTCCTCCTCAGCCCGCCTGGCCCTGGGCAAGGCCCGCCGCGCCCCCGGTGAGGGTGTAGAACACGTTGGCTATGAACTCGTCCTCCTCGGCTATGTAGGTTTGCACTGCGCGGCGCAGCCCGGGGAGCAGCTCGGGGAGCTTCTCGGTGGGCGTGCTTCGGACGAGGTGTGCGACCGCGAGTAGGCGGACAGCTGAGGCGAAGACGAGGGGCTCCAGCGCCTGGAGTACGACGCGGTCAACGCCCTGCCTCATGGCCTCTATTATCGCGACCACTATCCTCGCGAGGTGGGTTGCGTAGCCGGTTAGGAGCCCGGAGAGCTCTGCGTGCAGCTCCTCGCCCACCTTCTCCATGTGGACCGAGAGGGCCTCCATGACCGCGTCGAGGGCTAGCTTGGCCAGCGACTCCAGCTCGCGGCGCAGAAGCTCCTCGAGGCCGAGCCCCGAGGTGTAGGCGAGGCAGTTGCCCCGCGTGGAGGCGTATAGGTAGGCCTCCTCGAGGACACGGCCTATCCGGAGCCCCGGCTCCCCGGACTCCACGTCGGAGGCCACGAGCCCAGCGAGCCTAGCGATAAAGCCCTCCACCACTTGGCTGCACTCCTTCTCCGATGCCATCGCGGCGGCACCGCCCCATACACGGCCAAGCGGAGGGTCGGCAACCTACCCTTACCCCATCCCCCGGGGGAGAGCCCCCTCCTCGGGGTCAGGGGGTTCGGGGTGACTCCTCACCCCCTTGGAGCTGCCCCGAGGGCCTCTATTATGCGGCGCTTCATTAGCTTGATTGCCATCTCCTTTCCCGAGACCTCGCCGGGCGGCAGGAACTCCACGTGGACGTTTGGCAGTGCCCTGGCCTGGGCCGCTAGCTTCCGGTCGCCGGTGAAGAATATGACTAGGCTGTGCTCCTTGCTGAGCCTCTCGAGCAGGTTGAGTACATCGTAGTCGTCGCGGGCGGGCTGCTGGTATATCCGGTCCGCGACCCTGATGGGCTTCTCGAGGCCACGGCCTATTATCTCGTGGAAGACCAGGGGGTAGTCCCTCAGCTCCCTGTCAAGTATCTCCGCGAACCTCTTGAACATCTGGTCGAACACGACAGCCGCCGCAGGGGGCTTTGGCGCTCCGCGGGCTGGTGCCGGTGCAGCTGCCTGCCCCGGCTCGCCAGCCGCTACTATCCCTGCAGGGGCCTGGGTTAGCTCTGTCAACTCCTCCTGGGTGAGGCTGAGCACTGGCTCGGCGCGGTAGACCTCTACCCGGCTGCAGCCCTTGGCCGCGGCTAGGGCTTCGCGGAGCGACGGGTATAGGCCCTTGGCCTCGCCGTCACAGACCAGTAGGTAGTGCCTCGCACTGCTCAAGGCATGTGAGCCCCTCGCTCACCGGATAACCATGAAGGAGACCGCACTGTTGACTATTACTGAGAGCACCGTGCTCCCGAGTATTATGTCCTCGTTTGTTGTGGTGCCGCGGGCGCCGAGTATCACTAGGTCGTAGCCACCGCTTATTATCTCGGTTATTATCTCGTTGGGTATGCTGCTCACCTGTGGGTTGAAGACCCTTATCTTGAACTCGACGTCCACGCCCTTCTCCTGGGCCTTCTCCCTTACCCGCTTCTGGAGCGCCTCCACGTCTGTGCCCGCGCCGGCCACGTGGAGAACCGTTATCCTCGAGCCGTAGCGCTGGGCGAAGTCGAGCGCCACGTCCAGGGCCCGGAGGCTGGCCTCCGAGCCGTCGACTGGGACAAGTATGCGGCGGAAGAGGAAGCTCACACCATAGCTTGGCTCAAGCTTGAACTCGAGGCTGGACACGTGTGAATCACCTCCTCGCAGGGCAAGGCACGGAGCTATACAGCTACGCATCGAGAAAGGAGTGGGGTGCGCTCTCCCCCGGGGGCTGTGTTCCGTCCCTTGCCTTGCTGCTGGCTAGTGTAGTGGTATGCGGCCCTTTATTAGGCCGAGTGTCTTGTCGGTTATCGCTATCGTCTCCTCCGCTGTCGCGGCGAGCCTTGTTACCGCTCTTATGGCGTCTATGTTCTCGGGGACCACTATGGACTCCTGGTGGACCGCCTGCATCCACATGACTTCGTCGCCGTTTACGGCGATGCTGTTCTCCCATATGACTAGCTCTGGTATGTCGTAGCGCTTCCTCCCTATGTCGCGGGCGTACTCCACTATCTCGGCTGTGCTTGCGAGCCCCATTGTGTCGTCGGCTAGCACTATCCTGGGGGCCTCCAGGAAGGCTTGGATGACGTCGCTTCTCTCCACGCTGCGGCGGAGCCTGGCGTAGACCACGTGTACGTGCATCAGCGTTGTGGGCACGACGACCGCCATCGTGACTATGTCTAGGCTGGGGAGCACCGTCTTCACGTCCACCGCGTGGTGGCTGGGGGCCCTGGCCGGGTTCGGCACTATCGCGTTCACCGGACCCCTCTTCACCTCCTTCGGGTCGGCGGCGCGGCGGACTATGGTTGCCCGCACCGATGCGACGCCGAAGGCCTTGTCCAGGGTGCATATGGCTCGTAGGAGGGCGGTGGTGTTGCAGGAGACTACTCGGAGGCTGCGCTTGCCGAGGGCCTGCTCGTAGTTGCAGAGGGTGCTGAACGAGGCCTCCGCAACGTCGGGCTTCTCGCCTCCCTGGAATATCGCCTTGACGCCATGCTTCTCGTAGAGGGGCTTGTACTTCGCTCCCACGCCTCCAGGCGTCGCGTCCACTATTACGTCAACCTTGCCTAGGAGGTCCTCGATTGTGCCCACCACCTTGATGCCCTTCTCCTCGAAGGCCTCTACCCTGTCGCTCGGCGCGTAGATGGGTATGCCCTGCGTGGCCGCGTAGGCGGCTGCGTAGTCGGGCCTAGTCTTGACTACGCCGACTAGCTCCATGTCGGGCTGTAGGCGTACGGCCTCGGCCACCCTCTTGCCTATTGTTCCGAACCCGTTCACGCCTACACGGACACGGCCCGTCAACTCCTCGTCGCCACCCCCTTCTCCTCGTGCCCTGGCGCCTGGGCGGCGAACTCGGGGAAGAACTTTGAGGCCGAGAGCTGGAGCGCGACGAGGCCCGGAAGCTCCTCGCCCGCCAGGAACAATAGGAGGGCTCCGCCGCCGGTGCTTATGTGGAGGTTCTCCCTGTCCTGGAGCCCTAGCTCGCTCACTATCGCGTTGAGGTGTCCGCCACCGATTATGACGAAGGCGCTGCTCTCGATGGCTGCCTTGACGAGTGCGCGGCTCCCCTCGCGGAACCTCGGGTCCTCGACAACCCCGGCGGGGCCACGGAGCACTATGAGCCTGGCCTCCTTCATTATCTCGCTGTACATCTTCACCGTCTGGGGACCTATGTCCCTTATGAGCCCCTTCACTGCGCCTACTGGTTCCACGCGTACCTCGTCGTCAACCACGGTTACGAAGTCCAGCGGTGTCTCGAGGGGTATGCCGCGGAGGAGGAGCCTGCGGGCCCTGGGCACGAGGGCTAGTATGCCCTTGGTCTCCAGGAGCCTGCGGTTAGCCTCACCTATGTCTATGCCCTTGGCTACGAGGAATAGCTCGGCGACAAGGCCGGCCGTGAGCACCCTGTCAGCGGCCTTGTTTGCGTGGAGGTACTCCAGTATGCGGAGGGTGTCGTGCACCTTGCCGCCGCCGAGGACGAAGACTCTTGGCCTCTCCTCGGCGCTGTAGAGCCTGGCTAGGGCGGCGAGCTCCTTCTCCATGACTCTGCCGACCGCTGAGGGCATCAGTAGCGGGAACCCGACTATGCTCGGCTGGCTTCGGTGCGCGGTGGCGAACGCGTCGTTCACGTAGTAGTTGACTAGGGGTGCGAGCCTCTGCACGAATATGCTCTTCGCATGCCTCTCCGGCTTAGCCTCTATAATCTCCTCCGACATGAGCCTGGTGTTGTCGAGGAGGAGCACCTCGCCGGGCCCCAGCTCCGATATCCTCCTACGAGCCTCCGGGCCGATGACATCGTCGACGAACTCCACCGGCACACCGCTGTGCTTCGAGAGCAGCTCAGCGTGGCGCCTCAGGCTGGTGAAGTCGCTCTCCCCGGGCCTCCCCTGGTGGGAGAGCACAACCACAGCCGCGCCGCGCTCCGCCAGGTCGCGGACGGTCACCGAGTGAGCCCTTATCCTCGAGTCGTCGAGTATCTCCCCCGTCTCAGGGTCTATGGGGCTGTTTATGTCTACGCGGAGCAGCACCTTGGAGCCCTTGAGGCCATACTTCTCCTCAAGGTCATCGATGGTCGGGAGGAGACGCTGGTTACGCAGCTTGCACGGCAATAAGGTCTCCCGGCTCAAACCGGGAAATAGGCTCAGCTGATTAATAAGGGGAGTGCTGACACCGCCAAAGACACGCAACACGGCTAAACAGGGGGCAAAACCACACACTCGGAAAGCGAGGAACCCCCTCTCCCAGCGAGGGCTAGCCCCTTAGGAGCCCGGACAGCGGGAACCGGGCTTCACCGGGGCCGCTGAGGAGGTACCCCGGGAACGAGCCGAGCCCCGCCCCCGGGAGGATCCGGGGGCGTGACGAGGTGGTCCTTCGCCGAGGCCCCACAAGGACTCCTCATGCCGCCTCCTTGCCTGCTACCGCTGTGCTTGCCCCGGGCGCCTGCTGGCTCTCCGCGGCCCTGCGCCTCCTCTCCTCGAGGAGCTTCATGACCTTCTCGTGTAGCTGCATCAATAGCTTCCTCCTGTCCTCCATGAGCACTATGTCGCTGTGGCCCCGCACCACTATGTGGTGGGCGAATGGGCTCGGCACATCGGTTGGGCCGAAGAACGCTGCACGGACCTCGCCGCTGTGGAGCCAGGTGAGTACCTGCCTCGCGTTCTCTATGTCCATGTAGTCCTCGAGTATCTCGCGGTATGCCTCCTTGAGCAGCGGGAACCCCGGTATGGACTCCACTGCCTCGAGGAGGGCTTGGGCGTTGAGCTGTAGGCGGTGGGGGTCACGCTTCCTGCCGCGGTAGCGGCGGAGGAGCATTAGGCCGCGCTCGGCGCAGTGACGGAAGCGGCGCTTGAGCAGCTCCGTGTTGCGGAGCACCCTGCGGAGTATCTCGTCTATGTTGTCCGGAGTTACGCTGTAGAGGAGGCCCCTGGTGTCTATGTCGTCGCGTATCCCCGGCACTGTGAGCATGAAGGCGTTGTCGGTGACTGCTACGCGCACGTTTGCGCCGAGCATCCGGGCTAGCTGGTAGGCGTAGGCGCGGGAGAGGGCGTCGTTCACCCTCCTGCCGTAGAGCGTGTGGAAGATTACCGAGGTTGACTCGTTGTCGTAGTCGTGGTAGGTCTCTACGAGGACCAGCTTGTCGCTGGGGACCAGGCCCCCGGTGAACTCGTACTGCTCGAGTATGTATTGGTAGATGTTCTCAGCTGCATCCCTCTCCAGGCGGTACCTCTCAGCTATCTCTTCGACAACCCTGTCCCTCGGCTCCCCCCGGGCTATCTTCTCGGCCACCCATCTCCTGAACGCTCCGACGAGGAGAGCCGAGTCGAAAGCCAGTGGAAGCATCTCCGAGAACCAGCTCGGCACCGTGGGGCGCTGCCCCTCCGCGGGCTTCACGTAGACCTTTATCCCCTCGCTCTTCACGAACTCGTAGGTCCTGCCCCCGAGGACGAATATGTCGCCCGGCGTGAGTATCTGCACGAAGGCCTCCTCCAGGTCACCCACGTAGCGGCCGTCGAGGGTGAATACGTGGAGCTTGACCTCGTCGGGTATGGCGCCGGTGTTGAGGTAGTAGATTACCCTGCTCCCTTTCTTCCTGCCGAAGACCCCCTCCTCCTCGTCCAGCCATATCTTCGCGTAGACCTTGCGCTCCTCGAGGCCGTAGCGGCCGGCAAGGTAGCGGAGCACTGCCATGAAGTCCTCGCGGCTCAGTGTGTGGAAGCTGTAGCTCCTCCTCACCAGACGGTAGGCGTCCTCTATCCTCCACTTCTGCTCGAGCGCCATGCCGACTAGGTGCTGGGCGAGTATGTCCAGCGGGTTCCTCGGTATATGCACCCTGTCTATCTTCCTATCCATACCTGCCTTGGCCAGCACTGTGCACTCTACCAGATCGTCGCGATCAACGACGATTATCCTGCCCTTGCTTACCTGCCTTATGTGGTGCCCCGCCCTGCCGACGCGCTGGAGGAGCCTGGAGACGCTCTTAGGGCTGCTCAGGAGCACCACTAGGTCTATGTAGCCTATGTCTATGCCTAGCTCGAGGCTTGTCGAGGACACGACTACCTTGAGTTCTCCCTTCTTCAGCTTCTCCTCTACCTGGAGCCTCAGGTCGCGGCTGAGGCTGCTGTGATGCGCCTCTATCTCGTCCATGTCGGCTATTCCTTCCTGCTTCAGTATCCTCTTCAGCTTGTAGACGACTCTCTCCGTCGCGCTCCTCGTATTCGTGAATATCAGTGTCGTCCGGTGCTCCCGTATCAGCTTGGCCAGGAGGCGGTAGATGGCCTCATTGACTATCTCTGGCGGCGTGTGTATGAGGTCCTTGACTGGCGTGAGCACCCTTATGTCTATGGGTTTCGCGAACCTCGCGTCCACTATCAGGCAGGGCCTGGGCTGCCCCGTGTCGTCGAAGCCTACGAGGAACTTCGCTACCTCCTCGAGGGGCGCTATTGTCGCCGAGAGGCCTATCCTCTGCAGCCCGCCGGTTAGGTGCTCCAGCCTCTCCATGCTGAGGCTGAGGTGGGAGCCCCTCTTGCTGGAGGCTAGCTCGTGTATCTCATCCACTATCAGCCACTTCGCGGTGGCGAGGCGCTCCCTGAACCTCGGCGACACGAGGGCTATTGAGAGGCTCTCGGGCGTCGTTATCAGTATGTGGGGTGGCTGGCGGAGCATCCTCTGCTTCTCCGATGGGCTAGTGTCGCTGGTTCTTACGGCTACCCGTATCTCTGGGAGCTCTAGGCCCATCTCCTTGGCCTTCTCCCTTATCCCCTGGAGGGGTGCGAGGAGGTTCCTCCTCATGTCGTTGTTGAGGGCTCGGAGCGGGGAGACGTAGATGGCGTATATCTTGTCCTCCAGGCGGCCCTCCTCAGCTAGCCTGAACAGCTCGTCTATTATGCCGAGGAAGACGGCGAGCGTCTTGCCCGTGCCCGTGGGGGACGAGACCAGGACGTTATGGCCCTGCTTTATGAGGGGTATTGCGCAGCGCTGGGGCACCGTGAAGCTTCCGTAGCGGCTGCGGAACCACTCGGCCACGTAGGGGCGGAGCAGCTTGTAGACCTCCTCGTCGCCCGGGCACTCCTCCACCCGGCGTATCCTCGGCTCCACCGTGCATGCACCCTTCTCCGCGGAGGAGACGCGGGGCAGCAGTGGTGCCCCTCGGGGGCTCTCCCTGGGGCCTGGCGCGGTACTACCGGCCACGCCTCAGCGGAGGTTATTGCCTTGACTCCCCGCGGGCCGTGCAGGAGTGTTGACCGGATTTGGTCTCCTAGGGGTTTAATTGCCGCGCCTGCTGCTCTTCGTTGAAGCCTCCCGGGCCGGGGTCTAGGAGACTTGGCGCAGACCGTGATAGTGTCGTTCAAGGCGCCCGCGGAGCTTGTTGAGCGGCTGGACGAGCTCGTCCGCCGAGGAGTGTTCAGTAACCGGAGCGAGGCCCTGCGCCACGCACTCGTGATGCTTGTCACGAGGTACCAGGGTGGTCTCCTTGCTGAGGAGGGGGAGGCTGAGCCAGGAGGACATGAAGCTCCTGTACAAGCTGCGGGACGCTATATCGAGGCTTAGCAGCGACGAGCTCAAGGTATTCATGTATGTGTGGGACAACATCTCTGTCGGCGAGATAGTGTTCGAGCGAGACCTCTCAAGGATATACGGTGTACGGAAGCCCCTGCTCGTTGCGATAGAGCTGCGCGAGAAGGGTATGCTTGAGAGGGGGGAGGGCTGCTACAACCTGCCCCGCTGGATAAGGAACCTACGGCTGAAGATAGGGAGGTTCGAGGATCTCCGTGCACTGCTTGACCGGCTCCCCTAGGCCGTCTCCTCCTCTTTCCCTTCTCCCCTCAGGGGCCTGGTGGGTGCGTGGCCGTGGTGTCTGTGCTTGAGGAGCTGTACAGGCTCAAACAGAGGGATTTCAGCGAGAAGCTCCGCGACATGGTTGATCCACGCGTCGTCTACGTGACGGACCTCGTGTCCTGCAGCCATAAGAGGGTGCTGAGACAGCGCTACCCCTTGCTCAGCTTCCGTTTCGAGCCCCCGTTGGTCCTCGGCGACCTTGTCCACGCGGGCCTGGAGTCCATCCTCGCCGGGAGCGGTGAGGGCGGAGACTCTAGGTGGAGGAGCGAGGTGGAGGTCTCCAAGAGCTTCAGCATTAACGGGGAGGAGTACTTGCTTAAGGGTAGGGCCGACCTCGTGCTCTACGAGAACGATAAGCCCCTTGCCGTTGTAGAGATTAAGACTGCACGCGACCTCCCGGAGAATGAGCCCCACCCGCACCACGTTGGGCAGCTCCGTGTCTACATGGAGCTGCTTGGCACGGAGGAGGGGCTGCTTGTCTACATTACTCCGGAGAGGCTTGTGGAGTTCCCGGTGGAGAGGGCGCCGGTCGACCTCGAGGCTATGATGCGGGAGACTCTGGAGGATGCTGCGAGGCCACGGTATGAGTGGGAGTGCAGGTATTGCCCCTTCAGGAAGCTCTGCCCCTACGCGCTGCAGAGGCGGTGAAGCCGGGGTGCTGAGGCTCCGCGGGGACATGCATATGCATAGCACTGTTAGTGATGGG
>JALUFI010000103.1 GCA_027043685.1 Pyrodictiaceae archaeon | reverse complement strand
AGTATAGCAGCAGGGCTACTGTAGACCCCCTATCCCTTAGCGCCGGGGCCGCCCCCGCTCCCCGAGGAGGGAGGGCTTGAGGGGCCTCATGTCCGGTGAGGGGTGTAGCTGCTGGCGGCGGCGAGTAGCGGCGGGGCGCTGAGGGAGGAGCTGCTGCGCCTCGTCGAGGAGGACCGCGGGCTCCGGTACGCGTTGATGGGGCTGCTGGGCTATAGGGAGGTGTTGGATAGGGTTACGAGGCTGGAGGAGCGTTTCGCCGAGCTGGAGGAGCGGTACCAGAAGCTGGAGGAGAGGTTTGCACGGCTCGAGGAGAGGCACCAACGCCTGGAGGAGAGGGTGGCGAGGCTAGAGGAGAGCCTGGAGAGGCTCGGCCGCGCCGTCCAGGAGCTGGCGGCGAAGATAATGGCGCTGGGGCACCGCTACGGCCTCGCCAAGGAGGCGCTCCGAAGCGCCGTGAAGTACCTGGTGGAGGACCTCCTGAAGGAGTACCGGGTCAGCAAGTGGGTCACGGTGGACAGGGAGGGCGTGGTCTTCGGCCACTCCGCGGTGATTGAGGTAGACGTCCTCATAAAGGACGACACCCATATACTCGTGGAGTACAAGTCCCTGGCCGACCGGGCCGACGTCGCCGAGCTGTACCGGGTAGGCAGGCTATACGAGAAGGAGACCGGGGTCAAGCCGCACCTCCTACTAGTGGCGCCCGGCTACCGTAGGCGAGCCAAGGAGCTGGCAGACGAGCTGGGAGTGGAGATACGCGGAGAACCCGTAGACTAAAGTCGAGCCGGGGGCCATGTCTCCTGGGTTCGTTACTCCTCCCCGCGCCTGGTAGACTAGCGGGGAGGCGCTGAGGGAGCAGTATCTTTATCCCTGGGCTGTTCCGGCGTATACATGGCGTCTACGGTCTTGTCTACTGTTGTGGTTGGTGTACGTATACGGCGCGAGGTCAAGGAGGAGCTTGAGCGCTCTGGCGTAGACATAGCTGAGGCTGTGAGGAGGTACCTGGAGGCGCTCGCGGCCCGGGAGAGGCGGAAGAGGCTGGTCTCCGAGTGGAGGCGGATACTCGAAGAGACGGTGCCTAGCGAGCCGGGGTTCGTGGCTAGGAGCGTGAGGGAGGACTGTGAAAGTCATTTGGCTACTCGTTGCCGGGGTGGTTGTTCCTCGAGGGCTCTCCCTTGGCCGCGGCCTAGAGGAGTCCATAGTGTTTGGACTTCTTTCTTATCCAGTTGACTAGTTCCCTCACCGCTTCCGCCGCCTCCTCTTCCGTTAGCTGCTCTATCTCTGGGCCGTGGTAGAAGAATGTGTGCAGCTGCACGGCTAGCCTCCTCTTCTCCATTATCTCTCTATCCCCGGTGACTTCTACGAGCTTCCTAGCCATTTCCGCCATCTTCTGCCTCGTGGAGGGTATAAGCAGCCCTTGCTCTATCCACCACTCTATGTACTTCGCTGCCCTCTCTGCCCCCTTCTCCTCCGCTATCCTCCTCGCCTCCTCCTCTATCACCGGCAGCAGCTTCCTGGCAACCAGTAGCCCCAGTAGGCTCTTGTAGGCTGCCCAGGCCTTCTCGGCGGCATCCCTCACGTCGCCCCTGGCTAGGAGCCTTAGAGCCTCCTCGGTGAAGAGTTCGAGGTTATCCCGGTGAATCCTCTCAGCGAGCTTGGCGGCAGCCCTCAGCCTGCCGAGCAGCTCCTCTAGCGGCACAGCTACCGTGGCCACTTGGCTTCACCTTGGTGCACTGTTAGTGGTAGGCTGCGGCCGAGGAGGTTCTTAGGAGCCTGCTGTATAGGCCTTTTCCGGCTTGCTGTTGTATGGCGCCGGGGGCGGGATTTGAACCCGCGCCCCCTGTGCGGGGACCGGCTCTCCAGGCCGGCCCCTTGGACCGCTCGGGCACCCCGGCGCCCAGGGCTGGGAGGAGGGCCACCCATGTAGCGTGGGGAGGCGTTGGCGGTGGGAGGGTTATCTCGGTTCCGGGGCCGGGTGCCCTTAGCGCTGCGGCGCCGTGGCCGGCGGGGCCACCTCTACGTCGAAGTAGGCTGCTCCTAGCCGGTATATGTGTCCCTGGTAGTGTACTGGGTGCGCTGGGTGGAGGAGCCGGTAGCGGTAGGCTACGCCCGGCTCCTCGTAGGCGGTCAGCACTACCCTGGTGACGAGCGTGTCGGCCGCCCTTGTGGTGCCGATGGCCGTGTAGGGCGCCGCTGGGCTCAGTATTGGAGCCGCTAGTCCGAGGGCGGGGGCCGTGTACGGGTTATCCGCCGGGAGGTAGTTCACAGCGAGCGTGCCGCGGACCACCACCCAGGGCGTGGGCTCCAGGCCGCTGCCCCCAGCTGAGCCGTGGAGGAGTTTCTCGGCGAGCCCTCTCCCGTCCTCGGGGTTGTTGTCCACCTCGTACCAGTAGACTGCGTGGCCCCTGACGAGCCTGGGGCGGGCCATGGCCACCGCTGCGGTGGCGAGGCAGCCGTAGCCGGGGCCCTGGAGGGGTTGGAGGCAGTACCTGGCGACGAGTGTGTCGCCGACGAGCCCCGCGGCCACCAGGGCGTCGCCGCCGGGGCCCAGCGGGGCTATCCAGGCCCTCACGGCCGCGTCGAGGGGCGCCTGGGTGTAGGCCGCGCTGCCCTGGTAGAGGGGCTCCGCGTGGCGGCTGTAGCCCGCCACGATGGTTAGCGAGGCAAGCACCGTGTCGAGGCTCAGCGCCTCAGCGGGGCCTGCCACCACCCAGCGCGTCTCCCCGCCCGGCGCGGGCCTCAGGGCGGCCACGGCCTCAAAGACGAGGGGGAGGCCCCGGCTGGACTCGATGCGTAGGTGGAGGGAGGCGGTGTCGCCCCGGAAGTGCTCCAGGTAGCCCCGGAGCCTGAGGAGGCCGAGGATGAGCGGCACGCCGCCGCTATAGGTCATCCCTCTTAGGCGCCAGGCGGCTCCCCCCGGCCCGATCCACCGAGCCAGGGGCTCCCGGAGCATATCCCTGGCCTCCGCGGGCGTGAGCCCCACGTCCACAACGCCCTGCACGCCACGGGGCCCGGGGAGGAGGGACTTCGCGTAGCCATAGACGTATCCATCGGGCCTGGTGACGGCGACCATTGCCAGCACGCCGGGCTCGACGCCGGGCCCCGCGAGGCTCCTCCACGCCGCGAGGTATGCGTTGACGCTCCCGGCGGGCACGGCCGCGGCGCCGGTGCCGCATGCCCAGCCGAGGGGGGCGAGCGTGCCGTTGGGCAGCCACCCCCAGAGCGAGACACAGACCTGGCTGCCCCTCCCCACGCCTGGCACGTGGAAGACGAGCAGGGGGCCATGCACCCTACCCGCCGGGCGGTGGAGCAGGGCTGCAAGCAGAGCAGCGGCCGCCGCGAGCGCTAGGAGGGCGAGCCAGCGGCGCCGAGCAGGGGCCACGGCGCAGGCTCCTCCGCACTAAGAGAGACGATTCTCTCCACGGTTATCAGCCGAGAGCCTCCATGGGGTGGAGTCGCCGGCACAGAGGGCGAGGATGTTTAGCCCCTCCTCGCCTCAAGTATCGTGTATCCTTTTTTCCTCTTGACAACCCTTGCCTCGGGGAAGAGCTTCTTCATCTCCTCCAGTGCCCTGGCCGCCCCCTTCCTCATCACCAGCCAGAGGCTGCCGCCTGGGGCGAGGTGCCCCGGGGCGCCCCTTATGACGCCGAGCACCGTCTCCATGCCCGCGGCCAGGGGCGGGTTGCTGAGTATCGCGTCGAAGACCCTGCCCTCGAGGGGCTCGTAGAGGCTGCCGTGGAGTACCTCGACGCGGTCCTCCACCCGGTTGAGCCTCGCGTTCCTCCTCGCCAGCTCCACTGCCAGGGGGTTCACGTCGACCATTACGACGCGTAGCCCTGGGTAGCGCTTCGCCAGCGCTATGCCTATGGCTCCGTAGCCGCAGCCCATGTCGAGGACTGTTCCCTCCTCGGGCACAGTGGCTGTCTCGAGGAGGAGCCTGGTGCCCTCGTCTATGCCCTCGGTGGAGAAGACGCCGGGGGCCACGTAGAACTCGAGGGTGACGCCGAGAACGGTGTCCGAGACTAGTCTGGTGGGGCCCCTCCTCTTCCTCCCCGAGTAGTAGTGGCGCGGCATGGCGTCAGCGCCGCCTCCTCCCACGCGGGCCCCTCCCGCCTCCCCTACGGCCCCGCTTCATCCGCCCCCCTCTCCCCTTGCCCGTCTCCTCTCCTTCCCCCCTCCTCTTCTCCTCCCGCTGCTCGGCGGCCGGCTTGGCTGGGCGGGGTGCCTGCCTGGTCTTCCTCCAGGCCGAGGGGTAGACGCCTGGCTTCATTACGACGCGGCGTATCCTCGCCGCTATCCCT
>JALUFI010000102.1 GCA_027043685.1 Pyrodictiaceae archaeon | reverse complement strand
GCGGTGGAGGCAAGGAAAGCGGCGGCGGTAAGGGAGGCATGGGCGCCGAGATAGTGGTGAGGGTGACCCTGCTGGTGCAGGCCAAGGGCTACATCGACAAGGCGGCCGCCGACGTGAGCCAGGCAGCGCAGCTAGTGGCCGAGGTCAAGGCGGCCGTGAACGCTGGTGGACAGGCAAGCGGCGGCACCGGCAGCGGCAGCAGTGGAGGCAGCAGCGGCCACGGAGGCAGCACACCACCGATGCCCCACCCGTAGCCGGCCGGGTAGGCACTAGGAGCACGGCGCCGCGCCGAGGCGCACACGCGTTTTTCTCCCGGGCCTACCTCTCCTTTCTCGTGAAAGGGTTTCCCACATGCCTTATCCCTGCTTCCATCTCGCTACCCCTGCCTCCTCCGCGTCATTGCTGAATAGAGGGCCAGGACCAGGAGGTAGAGGGCGGCGGCTGTGAGGAACGGCGCTCCCCCGCCCGGGATTGAGCCGAGGAGCTTCTCTCCGTGGAGGGCGTCGTAGAGGGCCCCGGCGACGAGGGGCCCGGTTACCTGGCCGAGGTTGTTGAGCACGTTCGAGGCCGCTACGAGTGTCGCGGCTGCCGCCGTGCCTAGGAAGACGGCGTTCCTGGTGAGGGGTAGGCTTGTGCGGGTCGCCAGGTTGGAGAGCATCACCCCGGCGAAGGCGCCTGCGGGGCCCGCGGGGAGGGCCAGCACCGCCAGGCCCGCGGCTCCTACGGCGAGGACTCCGTAGAGGACTGGGGCCGCGCCCCGGGTCTCGGCTAGGCGGCCCACGAGCACGGTTAGGGGCAGGGCGGCGAGGCCCGCGGCGGCGAGGACGGCTGAGAGGTCCCTCCTCGTGAGCCCGTATGCCTCGCCTAGGTAGACGTAGAGGAACTCGCGGAGCATGCCGGAGGAGTAGCCTACGGCGAAGGCTGCGAGGAGGAGCCAGGCGGCTGGGCCCCGGAGGGCATCCCTCACCGCTGCGAGGAGGCCCCGGGCGCCGCGCCCCGGCCTCCTCAGCAGCCCCGGGGGGAGGAGCGCGGCCGCGGCAGCGAGGGAGGCGGAGGCGGCTGCGAAGAAGAGGGAGGATATCCTGACAGCCGCGGCGTCGCCCACGGGGAGTACGCCGTAGAGGCCCTGGCCTATGGTTACTCCCAGGAAGGCTGAGGCGAAGTAGACCCCCATCGCGGTGCCCGCCCTGGCGCCGGCCGCGAGGCTGGTCGCGGTCTGGGTCACGGGCCAGACTAGGCCGCTGAGGAACCCCCAGGCCGCGTTGAGGAGGAGGATCGCGGCGGCGTCGCGGAGACCCGCGATAGCGTAGACCAGTACCGCTATCCCCGCCATCGGGGCCGACATGAGGACCCGGTAGAGCCCGGGGCGGAGATCGGACCCCACCCCGCCCAGCAGCGCGGAGACGACCCTGGCCGCCATGAACCAGGAGGTGAGGCTGGAGGTGACCAGCACGCTCTCCCCGAGACCGTAGCGGAGCAGCCTCGCCAACGCGAGCCTCGACAACCCGGCCCCCAGGCCGGCGAGGAAGACGCCGATGAACACCGCCGCGAGAGCGAGGCGGGCTCCACGCGCCACGGCACAGCAGCCTCCGGGGGAGCCGTACAGTCCTCCAATCCCCGCGCCGCGATGGACGGCTGCGCTCCCGGGGCCCCGGGGAGCCGGGGCTTATAGAGACTGGAGCAATGGCCGTCCTGGGGGAGGGGCGTGGGGCGGTGGACGTGTAGGCCCTCCACGAGGCTCTACGGGCTCATCGGGTCACCTGTCTCGGGGAGCCTGAGCCCGGTCATCCACTGCACGGTGTACCGGCTCGCGGGCGTGGACGCGGTCTACCTGGCCTGGGAGGTGCCCCGTGGGGCGCTGAGCGGCTACCTTGCGGGGCTCCGTCTCCTCGCGAGGGGATTCAACGTCACGATTCCCCACAAGGAGGCTGTCATCCCTCTCCTCGACGCCCTGGAGGGCGCTGCGGAGGAGATAGGCGCCGTCAACACGGTGGCCGTGGAGCAGGGGAGGCTGGTGGGCTACAACACTGACTACCTGGGCGTTGAGCGCTGCATAGAGGCCAAGGGGCACCGGCCCCGCCGCGTGCTCCTCCTGGGAGCGGGCGGGGCCGCCCGGGCAGCGGTCTACGCCCTCGCCAGGCTGGGCGCCGGGGAGCTGGTCGTCGCGAACCGCACCACATCCCGTGGAGAGGAGCTGGCCAAGTGGGCCGCGAGCCTCGGCCTAGAGGCCCGCGCCGTGCCGTGGAGCGAGGCAGCCAAGTGGGCCGCCTGGGCGGACACGGTGGTCAACGCGACGCCGGTGGGGAGCTACGCCTGCTGCCCCGGCGAGGCCCCGCCCGTCGCCGCGGGGCTCCACAGCGGCCAGCTCGTCTTCGACATGGTGTACCGCCCCCTCCGCACAAGGCTCCTGGCGGAGGCGGAGAAGCGGGGCGCGGAGACCGTCGACGGGCTATGCATGCTTGTCTGGCAGGCCCTCGAGGCCGACAGGATATGGGAGAACGTGGAGCCCACACCGCAGCTCTACCAGGCAGCAAGGGATGCCGCCCTAGCGGAGCTCGGGGAAGCGGAGCCCACTGGAGGGGAGCAGGGCTAAGGCGGTAGCAGGAGGCGGCGGGGCCTGCGGGGCGGTCGCCCCCGAGGTTCGAGACCACATCCCAGGGGCGAGGCTGGGCGTTCGGCCTGGTAGCCCGTTCTTCATACCGCCCCGCGGCCCCGGCACATGGGCAAGGGGGTGGGCTCCGCGTGCCGCTTTATCACTGTCTGGCGCCACCACTTGACGCGGACTATGGCTACCCTTTCGCCCCTGTATTGTTGAACGTGTTCCTGGGCTAGCCCTCTTCGCCTCATTCAGGACCCCCTTCGGCGTTGCCGGGGGCTGCGCTGCGCGTTTCGCCCACCTATTGTGGTTTCTTGGGCTTCGCTGGCCAGGGAAGGGTATTCCTTTTAAGGGGTTGAACCGTGGGAGCCGTGGGCGTGGCGTGGGAGTTTGGAAACGCGGGGATAGCGGTAGGCGAGGGGAGTGGTGCGGTTGGATTCGAGTTCGAGGCTAGGGTGAGGCTTCGCTGCATCAGCTGCGGCGCCACCTATCCCCCGGACCCCAGGCTCACCCGTTGCCCCAGGTGCGGCGGGCTCCTCGACGTCGAGGTCGAACCTGTCGGGGGGCTGAGCTGGGGGCTGTGGGAGAGGAGGAGGCCCGGGGTCTGGAGGTACCGGGAGCTCCTTCCCCTGCCGCGTGGCGCGGAGCCCGTCTCCATGGGTGAGGGCGCTACTCCGCTGGTCCGCCTGGGGAGGCTGGCGGAGCGCCTGGGGCTGCGGAGGGCGTATGTGAAGCATGAGGGCCAGAACCCGACGGGGAGCTTCAAGGACAGGGGCATGACTGTCGCGGTGACTCTCGCCAGGGAGGCTGGGGCCAGGGCGGTCGTGGTGGCGAGCACGGGGAACACCGCTGCAAGTGTCTCCGCCTACGCCGCCAGGGCTGGGCTCCGGAGCCTGGTGGTGGTTCCGCAGGGGAAGACTGCGCTGGGTAAGCTTGGGCAGAGCATACTCTACGGCGCCACCGTGATAGAGATCCAGGGTAGCTTCGACGACGCGCTCGCAGCGGTAATGAGGGCCGTGGAGGAGGACCCGAGGCTCTACCCCCTGAACAGCTTCAACCCGTGGAGGCTTGAGGGCCAGAAGACCCTGGCCTATGAGGTGGCGGAGCAGCTGGGCGGTGAGCCGCCGGACTGGCTCGTGGTGCCGGTCGGCAACGCGGGGAACATCTCGGCTATCTGGAAGGGCTTCAGGGAGCTCTACCGGTACGGCCTCATAGACCGGTTGCCGAGGCTTGCCGGGGTGCAGGCGGAGGGGGCTGCGCCCCTTGCCAGGGCGTGGCGCCTGGGCCTCGACCACCCATTGTTCGTCGACCGCCCCGAGACAGTGGCTACTGCTATCCGTATCGGGAGGCCGGTTAACTGGCCGAAGGCGCTGCGCGCGGTGCGGGAGAGCAATGGGGTCTTCGTCTCGGTGAGCGACGACGAGATAATGTGGGCTCAGCTGGCGCTCGCGAGGCTGGAGGGTGTTGCGGCTGAGCCGGCCTCGGCTGCGAGCATAGCTGGGCTCCGCCGCCTGGTGGAGGAGGGCGTCATAGGCAGGGACGAGACCGTGGTCGCTGTGCTGACGGGCCACGGGCTCAAGGACCCGGAGGCGATGCTGCGGGCCCCGGCGAGGAGGCTGCTGGCGAGGAGCCCCGGGGAAGCCGTGGAGAAGCTCCTCAGCGAGGTAGGGGGCGCGGCCCTCGGCGGAGAGGAGGGTGCAGCGGCAGGGGAGGG
The DNA here is from genome assembly GCA_027043685.1 of Pyrodictiaceae archaeon. Taxonomy (GTDB): domain Archaea; phylum Thermoproteota; class Thermoprotei_A; order Sulfolobales; family Pyrodictiaceae; genus QNYQ01. The sequence continues at coordinate 3 of JALUFI010000102.1, read as the reverse complement.
GGA
>JALUFI010000101.1 GCA_027043685.1 Pyrodictiaceae archaeon | reverse complement strand
TGGCTGCTCCAGCGGCAGCGGCTCTCCGTGGCAGCGTCATCGGCGCGGCTTCGGTCTTCCCCGTAGTGGGGGCCGGCTGTGGGGGCGGGGGCGCGGGCTTGGCCTGGGTTGAGGCCCTGAGGCTGTAGGTGTAGCCGTACTGGTCCATATAGGTTATCGTCACGTTGACCGTGCCTGGCTTGGCTCCGGGAAGTGTTACGCGGAAGGGTGTCTCGCTGCCGGGGTCTATGCTCCCGAGGAAGTAGGTGGCGGTATGGTTGCCGGCCCTCACCACTGCTTGGACGGACTCAGCTGTCTCCAGACCCGTGTTGACCACAACCGCCTTGACCACTAGCTTGCCCGGCTCCGCCACTGCCTCTAGGCTGCGGATGGTGAGCCTCACGGGGGGCTCGAGTATCGCTGCGACCGTGTAGTTGGCGTAGCGGCGCCCAGTGCTGGGGTCGTCGTAGACGAGTGCGAGCATCCCGGTGAAGGTGTAGGTCTTGGAGCCGGCGAAGCCTGCTGGGTTGTAGGCGAGTGTGTAGGTGAGCCTCGCCTCCTCCCCGGGCCGTAGGACCGGGATGTGCTTGACCGGCGTGACTGGGGCGGCCGCTGTGCCGGCGGGGACGAGGTAGGCGTAGATGTTGTAGGCGGGGGCGCTGCCCGTGTTCCGGACGATGATGGTTATGTTGGCTATTCCTCCCCTCATGGGGGCCCTGGGCAGGGCCCAGGCGATGAGTGCCCCGGGGCTGCCCCACGGGGGTATGGTGAGCCTCGCGGTGGTTACGTGGAGGGCTCCGAGGGGGTCCCTCCAGGCCGCGATTAGCGTAGCTGTGCCTCCCCTGGCGCTCGGCGCGGTCACGGCCACCCTTGCCTCGTAGACACTGGTGCCGGTTGGCCCGTCTGCCTGCCTTGCGAGCGCCTCGAGGAGCCCTGGGTTGGTGCCGGCGGCGCGGGCTAGGGCGGCTAGGCCCTGGAGCTGCGCGGCGCCGCCCTTGGAGGGGTGGAGGACTACAGTGTCCCCGCCCTGGGGGGCCTCTAGGCCCCTTGGGAGCCTTAGGCGGAGCCATTCAATGCTGGCCACCCTGGAGGGGTCGGTTGCAACCGCTACCGCTAGGACCGAGCTCCTGGAGCCCCTCTCGGGGGCCGTGGCCCACCACGCCGTGACAGGGGTCACCGCGCCCCGTGGCTCCCCTAGCCGTGGGTGGATGCTCCACCTCTCTGTGAGCCTCACCGCCGCCCCCTCGGGGGCCACGGTGTACTCGGCGACGAGGCTTGGCGATGTGGTTGTCTCGTTCGGCACGTCCACGTAGACTGTGGCTGTGCAGGCCTGCTGGGCAGCTATCGCTGCGCAGACCGCGGTCGTGGATCTCCATCCCCCGCCCTCCACGTGTATCGTGACGGCCGTGGCTGTCCATGGGCCTGGGTTGTAGATTGTGACCCTTAGTGGGGCGCCTTGGTCGCCGGGGAGCACGGTTACTGGCTGCCCCGTGGCGGGGTTGCTCCACTCGGCGGCTTCGAGGACTAGTCTCTGGGCGAGGCTCCTTGGGTCCTGGATGCGTAGCTCCAGGGGGGCCTTGGCGGCTGCTGTGACTAGGCCTCCCTGCTGCCGGTAGGAGTAGCTTACTTGGAGCACTGGGTGGGCTGTGCCCGTCTCGGCCTGGTCGGTTATGTTGAGCGTTATGTCGAGGGCGCATGTTGAGCCGGGGGCTACTGTGCCTAGGCAGGTGCCGGTTGCTGTTACCTGCTCCACGCCCCTGGGGAGCCCCTGGAGGCTGGCGTTGTAGACGGTGAGGGGGGATGTGCCGTTGTTGACGAGGGTTACGTGGAGGGTTGCCCTGCCCATGCCCTTTACCAGTCTCTCGGGCGTTGTGTAGGCCTGGGTTACTGCGAGCACCTTGTTCTCGCTGGGCACGGGGAGGGTTATTGTTAGGTTGATGGGCGCGGTGTAGGTGCCGCCGCCGGGGGTCGTGTAGGCGGCTGTTCCCCTCAGGTGGAGCGTGACCCTCTCCAGCCCCTTGGGCACTGTTATGCCTGGTATTGTTATCTGGGCTAGGCCGTAGGTGCCGGTGTTCTCGGCCTCCGCGCGGGAGGCGTAGTAGCCTCCCCTTATCCCGGCCGGGGGCTCCGCGGTCGCGTTGTAGGCTATCCAGCGCAGCGCGTCGGGGCCCGTGTGGACCAGTGTTATCCTTGCCTCGAGGCCGTAGCCCCTTGGGCCCGCGACCCATGTGCTCCACTGCCACGCGGCCGGCGAGAGCCCCGGCCTAGGCGTGGAGATGCATAGCTCCTTGTCGATGACTGCGGGGAGCCACGTGGTTGTCCCGTTCTCCTCCACGCGGAGCATGAGCCGTGCATCCATAGTGCCGCATGTGCCTGGCCGCGCATCCGGGTCTACGTCGACGCGTAGGCTGATTGTCGTGTCTGAGCCGTAGCCGAGGGTGGTGGCGGTGAACCCGGTGACGGTTGACCCGGGGGCTGGGTGGAGCCAGGTGGGGAGCCTGATGCTGTAGTTGAGCCCGGTGACCGTCCTGGGCTCTAGTAGCTGGATGGTGAGGGTGAGTGGCGTGTTGTGCTCGCCTGGGTAGGCGTAGCCGTCTCTCCAGCCCGCGTGGATGACTGCGAGCCTGGGCTCGGGGGGCTTCTCCACGTGGAGCGGGATGCGTAGGTGGAGGGTGGTGTTGACTGTTTTGCCGCAGACGCTGCAGGTGTAGGTGAGGTTTGCCTCCGCCTCGTATGTGCCCGGCTCGGTGCTCAGTGGTATGAATACGCCGGTAACTATGAGGCTCTTTGACTGTTTTTCGCGGAGGGTGCCTATGTCTATTGTCTTCTTCTCGGGGCGCCAGCCCCTGGGGAGCCGTAGCTCGAGGGACGCGTTTGTCAGGTTTCCTGGCCCGTTGTTCCTTATAGTTACTACTAGTCTTGCGCCGCTTGTGCCGGGGTAGCTGAAGGGCTCTATCCTTGCCTCCACGTCTACCCCTCTGCGGGGGCAGGGGGCCACCCTTACGGGGACCGTGATGTTCTGCTCCGCCGAGCCGCCGTAGAGGTAGGCTACGCGTATCCTTAAGGTGATGTTGTAGAGCCCAGGCTGCGTGGAGGGGGAGGCAGTGACGTTGAACCGGAGCGTCACTGTCTCTCCTGCGAGGACCCCGGGGCCCCTGCCCTCGGCGGGGGGTTCGACCTGGAGCCCGCTGGGCGCGTGGGGCTGGGCTGTGATGTAGAGGGCTGGGCCGGGGCCTAGGTAGGCGAGGGTGACTGTGAGGGTTCCGTTGAGGCCTGGGGCGAGGGGGCCTCCGCAGGGGGTTGTGGTGTTGGCGTAGAGGAGCATGAGTGGCTTGGCTGCGCCGCTGGCGTGGGCCGTTGCCGCCGCAATGATTGCTGCTAGGATGGCTGCCGCCGCCAGTGCCGGGGTCTTCAAGGCTCCTCCCGTCCCTCGGGGGGCGATGCATCGGAGCCAGTAGTAAATGCTATGCAGCGCTCACGGCGCGGCTCCTCCCTGGCCACTATCCTGCCGTCCCGGATACGGTAGATCGTGTCGGCGCAGTTGGCGAGCTCCGGGTCATGTGTAACCATGAGTATCGTGAGATCCTCCTCCCTGTTGAGCTGGATGAAGAGCCTCGCTATCCTTGCCGCAGTGGCGCGGTCAAGGGCGCCGGTCGGCTCGTCAGCGAGGAGGAGCCTCGGCTTGCCGACAATAGCCCTGGCTATCGCGACCCGTTGCTGCTGCCCCCCGCTGAGCTGCAGCGGCTTCTTGGCGAGCCACGAAGGGTCTCCCTCCGCCTCCAGCAGGGCCCAGAGCACCAGCCTCCTCCTCTCCCTCCGCGGCACCCCCCGGGGGATGAGGGGCAGCTCTATGTTCTCGTAGACCGTGAGCCGGTTGACCAAGTTGAACTGCTGGAACACGAAGCCTATGAAGCGGTTCCTCAGCCTCGCCCTGGCCCGGTCACCGAGCCTCGAGACGTCGCGGCCCAGGAGCAGCACCTTGCCACGGGTCGGCACGTCGAGGAGGCCTATGATGTTGAGGAGCGTGGACTTCCCGCTGCCACTAGGCCCCATCACTGCAGCGAAGTCGCCGCGGCGGAGCCGGAGGCTCACCCCCCGGAGCGCGTGGACACGGGTCTCGCCTACCCGGTAGACCTTGTGCACGTCCACGAGCTCCACTACGACGCGGGGGCTCCGCCCAAGGGTACTCTCCGCACCAGCGCCAACGGCCCGATAATCCGTCTTCACAGCCCCCACTCGCGTAGAGGGTGAAGGGCGCCGGCCCTGCTTATATAGCGGCCCGTCCCTCCTCCAAGGTTCACACCCGGAACCTGTTCTGGGTGTGAACCCTTGACACGGTTCAGCGACCGCCCAGTGACAAGGCTAGAGGAGCTACACGGACAAGGCCACCG
>JALUFI010000100.1 GCA_027043685.1 Pyrodictiaceae archaeon | reverse complement strand
TGCTTCTACCCAAGGAGCTTAAGAGCTTCATCAACGACCCTCTCCACCACTTGATGAAGAAGATATTCATCTATAGCCATGACCTGGCTAAGGGGAAGCTCAGCTTGGAGGAGTTCGAGCGAACCGCTACCGCGGCCGTGAGGACAAGTATTAGGACGAATATGAGGAGCATATACGAGTCCTGGGTTCTTGTGAAGACCGCCTCGCTCCTCGCCCGTAGGTGGAGGGCACGGCTCCTCTACCCGGAGAACGGCAGCCTGCTGCTCGAGAGGAGCGGGAGGCAGAGGAGCGGCGGGATACCGCCGAATTTCGTACTCTACCTAAGGGGTCTTGGCGCCCTCTCCTTCTTCCTCGAGGCTCCCCGGCCCGTGGGCTGGGGTGATACCCGGGACCTCGCCCGGGCATGGAAGCTCTACGTTGCCTTGAGGCCTGATATGCTTGTCTATAGTGGCTACGTGCAGGACATTATCCGGCTTGGCTCTGACCCGCCGATTGAGAGGCCCGACGTGATAATCGAGGTCAAGGAGCTGCCCGACTGGTTCTCGAGGAGCAGGGAGGTGCGTGGCCCCTTCGCAGCAGCCATGACTGCCGAGGAGTGGAGGAACCGGTGGATAAGGGGGCTCTGGGCTGGCTTGGCTGATGTCCTTGGCGTTGAGAGCCCGGAGTCCGCGTATGAGCATGTCCGGCGGAGGAAGGGGCTCCGGCTCACGGAGCAGCAGATAGTGAAGCTCTACGCCCGCATCTATAGGCCGCGGTTCATCTTCCTTGTCTCCAGGGAGAAGGTGCCGGGGGAGGTAAGGGCCGAGCTGGAGGAGGCTGGCGTCGAGGTCGTTGACGGCGTGGGGTTCAGCGAGGAGAGGCTCGAGCCGGTGGCCGAGAGGCTTGCCGAGATAGCCTCGTACCGTGGGGTTCAGGGGTTGCCGCTTTTTGTTCCCGCCGAGGTGCTGAGCAGGCTTGAGCGGATAGCCGCTGACCTGGGCGTGGAGCCCGAGAGGGTGCTGGAGGCCGCTATCCGTGTCGCCGCAGAGAACCGGGATGCTCTTAGAGAGGCACTTGGAGCGTAAACAGTGGGAAACCATTATAGAGCAGATTGAGAGCATTAAGAGAGAGTACACTATCCTCGGCGACCTCTCCTCACTGGGCAATGCGAGGAGGGTCCGTAGGGGCGCCCTCCGCCGGGCAGCCGCTGTGCTGGGCCACGCGCCCCGCGTCCTCGTCGACGTGGGGGCTGGGCCCGGCGACTCGGTGCGGGAGGCTGCAAGGCTGCTGAGTCCCGGCTACATGGTCGCTGTCGATCCCTCGCCGCGGCTCGTCTCCGAGGCGTGCACGGGGCTCGAACACGTCTGCGACGCGGTCGTCGCTGTCGCGGAGCACCTGCCTATCCGGAGCCGGGGTGCGGAGCTTGCTACCAGCTTCTACGCTGCCAGGGACTTCCAGGACTTGCGGCGCGGCGTCCGGGAGATGATGCGTGCCTCCAGGGTCATAGCTGTCGGCGACATATTTCTCCCGAGGAACCCGGTGGCCCGGCTCCTAGTCCGCACCTGGGTCTGCGTGGTTGCACCGCTGCTCGCCATGCTAATTGCCTTCATCCGGGGACTGAGCTACCGTGGCATCTGCAGCACGCTGAGGGGCTGGTGCAGCGTAGAGGACCTAGCCGCCCTTATCCGGGAGGAGGCCTCAGGCCTGGGGCTCGGCGCGGCCGTGGAGCCGGAGAGCCTTGTGCTAGGGGGGCTGGGCTATGTCGTTGCAGCCGCCGAGGAGGGTCCTGGTGGCGGTGACGGGGGCGAGCGGGGTACGCTACGGCCTGAGGCTTGCCGAGGTACTGGCGGGGATGGGGAGGCTGGAGGCGGTTATAGCGACGAAGGCGGCGCAACAAGTGGCTCTCCATGAGGAGGGGGTTGACCTAGCGGATGCCCTACGGGGGCTAGGAGCCCGGCTCTACTGGGAAGACGAAATAGACGCCCCCTATGCGAGCAGCAGCAGAGCCGTCGACGCCATGGTTGTAGCGCCGTGCAGCATGAGGACCCTCGCGGCAATAGCAGCGGGGCTCAGCGACAACCTCGTGACGCGGGCCGCGCTGGCCCATCTCCGGCTGGGCAGGAGGCTCGTCCTCGTAGTCCGGGAGACACCCCTAGGCGTGGCCGAGCTCCGGAACATGCTCCGCGCCGCCGAGTACGGCGCAGTAATCCTCCCCGCCGCACCCGGGTTCTACCACCGGCCAAGAACCGTCGGGGACATGGTTGATTTCGTCGTGGGCAAAATCCTCGACGTGCTCGGCATAGAGCACGGACTCTACTCCAGGTGGCGCAGCGGGGAGGACTAGAACTCGTCCTCGAGGCCGTAGCCGCGTCTCTTCATCAGCCTCTCTACCTTTGACATCTCCTCTTCTTCCTTCATCAACTCCTTCTCGAGGTCCTCTAGCTTCGTCTCCCTACCAGACTCCTTCTCCTTGGCGAAGAGGCAGGTGCCGTCCGGCAGCAGGGCCTTGGCGGCGCAGCTGGCGTACTGGCATGAGCCGCCGATACACTCGTCGCCTATCCAGCGGCAGTAAGCAACCCTCACCATACGTCCGTGGGAGGGCCTACGCACTACCGTCAAGGCGTTGTTGAGGCACCGGAAGTAGGGGCATAGAGGGTTACAGCGACCATCCGGCAGCGGCATTGGCCTGGGCTTCCCGCCGCCTGGGCCCCTGCCTCTCCCGCCGCGCCTCGGCTCTCTCCTCCCTCCCCGCCAACCTGGCCGATACGACACCGCAGCCCACCTCAGAAGCAGTTATACGAGAAGGAGGCCACGGGGAGACACCTCCGCAATGACCACGTGGGCACCACGCCCTCCCGGACCCTGCGCGGCTCCTCCTACTCCACGCGCCGAGCCCTGCCACACAGGCCGCTCGGGTCTAGGGCTTCCCGTATACTTAGAGCTTACTCCACTCAAAAGCCATGTATTTTACCTCGGAGCCCGGTGCCTCCACTAGAGCTATTACGAAGTATTTCCGCACACTATGGCTCAGCCTCCCCGCACGCACGATCTCCAAGGGCTCTATACGCTCGCTGTAGGGAACCACGTGGACAAGGTAAGGCGCATGCTCAAGCCCAGGCCCCTTCTCATAAACCGCGAACGCGGCGCCAAACTTGAGCCCAGAGCGGACCACGTACCCCTTGTCGCGGAGGTCGCGATACACTGTGTAGACAAGCTCGAAATCCTCTAGCACACTCGCCGCGTACCTCCTAAGCTCCTCGACGCCCAGCCTCCTGCCCTCCATGTCCTCGACTACCAGCAGCCCCTTCTCAGCCAGGTAAACAGCCTCCACGAGGCCCAGCTCAAGGGGTGCGTCGAAGTCCGCTCCGCGGGGCTTGGGGACGCCGAGGGGCTTGCCGTAGAAGCCTAGGGCGTAGAGGCGACGAGCCTCCTCGTGGTCAAACACTACGACGCGTATGCCTATCAATGTGCCGTGGAAACGCGGCTCGGCGCTGGCGTCGCCGGGCACGGTAGCCCCCTATCCCCCCGGGCTCCGCATGGGCAGGTTATCCGGTCTGTGCCTGGCGAAGAGCCATGAACTTCACGTCCTCGGCCGCGTCTCGTATAACGTCGGCAATGTCTTCCGCCATCTCAGCTATGTCCTTGAGGAGCATCAGCGCAACTATATCGTTGTAGAGCTCCTTATACATTGCGAGCGTCAGCTTCCTGTAGATGTCATCAGCCCGGTCCTCTAGAACGGAGACCGACTGTGCCTTCTCGTAGCCCTTCCTCGGGTTGCCCGCTAGGAGCTGTATCGCCGCCTCAAGGTTCTCGAATTCCTCGTTTATCGTGGACGCGAGGTTTAGGAGAAGCTCGCGTATCGTCTCGGAGGATAGGTTCGAGTTGGAGGCCATTACGTAGGCCCGGTAGGCGACGCCCTCGGCGAGCTGCGCCGCACGGACGAGGTTGAGGAATACGTCGCGGTAGAGGCTGCCGGTTACAAGTATGTCTCCTAGACGGGCTAGGTAGGCTAGGGCGTCCTCCTTCATTGACTCCGCCTGCTCCTTTACCTGGTGGCACCTCGTGTGGAGCTCCTTTAGCTTAGCCTCGTCGCCGTTGTAAAGGGATATGACTATGTCGCGCAACAAGGCAACGCTCCTGCCGACAACCCTGGTTAGGCCTAGCATTTGCTCGCTGAGGCTCTCCTCTGCGAGGCTCCTTCGCCGCCTGCGCTCAGCGTCAAAGTCGTAATACTCGGAGGCCATGGATGCGCCACCCTCAGCGAGGGGGCAGGCAGCCCGAGGGGAAGGGACAGGCTGCCTGGGGCCCCGCGGCTGGGACGCGGCGCGGCGCGATATATAAGGCTAGGCCGTATCTCCATGACCGAGGCTCAACTGGCAAGCCTTGTCTCG
>JALUFI010000099.1 GCA_027043685.1 Pyrodictiaceae archaeon | reverse complement strand
TTGGCCATCTCTGCGTAGGCGTGGGCCTCGCTCATCTCGTCCAGCGCCACGTCCTCCAGCTGCTCCTTTATCTCGTCGAGCCTCTCCACGAGCCTCCGGAGCCTCTCCGCGTCCACCGAGCCGTCCCCGGCCACGCTGCACCCCTCCAGGCCGGTGCCCTCCCGCGGGGAGGGAGCGGCTCCAGGTAATTAGGGGCGCCGGGGCCCCTCTCCCCCAGTGGAGCCCCTCGGCCGAATCCCTCCGGGGAGGGGAGCCGGCGCCGCTGGAGCGCCCTTGGTCTGGGTGCGTTGGTCTTGGATGCGTGTCTCGCCGCGTCCCTGGTCTCCGCTGCCGGTGTCGTTGCGTTGCCGCTGCTCTACCTCTGGGGGCTCCGGGCCAGGGGCCTTGGCCAGGCATGGAGGAGGATGAGGCTGCTCCTCGCCTCCTCGGTGGCCGTGCTTGCTGCCCTCTCGCTGCTGAGCGGGGGCTGGGACGCTGGCACGGTGGCTGCTGCGCTCGTCCTGGTGGCGGCTGCGCAGGCGTTGATGGTGCAGTTCTTCGAGAGGAGGGTGGTCACGGAGGCCGTCTACGGGCTCGGGGGCCGCAGTGTCCGCGTCGGTGTCCTCGCCTCGAGGCAGCCGACCGCGTTCGCGACGGCGGTTGGCCGCAGGGTCTACGTCACCACGGCGCTGTACCAGGTGGCTTCGCCGGAGGAGGCCGCGGCCGTGGTGGCGCACGAGCTTGGCCACGGTGAGGCCCTGAGGCCCCTGCCCCCGCTCCTTGGGCTAGCGGTGCTCGCCCTCTCCGCCGCCGGGGCGGCTGACACGGTGGTGGCGCTGGCCACCATGTGCCCCCTGGCCGCGTTGCTCTCGGCGGCGGCTGGGCTCGCGGCGTGGGTGTTCTACAACTGGGCCTGGGAGCACCTCGCGGACATCTACTCCGCGTGGCTCACGGGCTACGCCGCCCTCTACGCGCTGGAGAGGATAACGGGTGCGGCGCCGGAGCCTCCGCCGGGGAACCCTCTCCGCCTCCTCGCCGCCGCCTACGCCTCCGCGAGGCCGAGGAGGGGGCCGCAGCGCTTCTTCCTCGTCAACCCTCATCCCCCGCCGGGGCTCCGGCTATGGCTCCTGGGCCGCGTCCTCGCCGGAGGCGTTACAAGCCCCGGCCCGGCCCCCGCCGCGGCTAAGCCTCAATAATCCCGGGTGAAAGATTCCCGCAGTGTAATTGGGCGCGTTTGAGGAGAGGGGTGGGTCTAGGTGAGCGCAAGGCTCCCGATTAAGAGGATAGGGCAGTACGAGTGGATGATACCGAAGGGCGCCAAGCCCTGCATGAGGGTCCCGTCCATCATCTTCGCCGACGAGTTCCTCCTGGAGAAGATGAAGGGCGACCTCACGCTCGTCCAGGCAGCCAACGTCGCCTGCCTGCCCGGGATACAGAAGTACAGCATAGTGATGCCCGACGGCCACCAGGGCTACGGCTTCCCCATCGGCGGCGTCGCGGCGATGGACCCCGAGGAGAACGGCGTCATAAGCCCCGGCGGCGTCGGCTACGACATCAACTGCGGCGTCCGCGTCCTACGCACCAACCTGGACTACAAGGACGTCAAGCCCAAGCTCCGCGAGCTGATAGACGAGATATTCCGCAACGTGCCCAGCGGCCTCGGCAGCACCGGCAAGATAAGGGTCAGCATCCAGGAGCTGAACCGCGTCCTAGACGAGGGCGTCATGTGGGCAGTTGAGAAGGGCTACGCGTGGCCAGAGGACCCGGAGCACATAGAGGAGAGGGGGAGCTGGAAGCTCGCCGACTCCAGGATGGTCAGCGACCGCGCCAAGAGGAGGGGCGCCGAGCAGCTAGGCACCCTCGGCAGCGGCAACCACTTCCTAGAGATACAGGTAGTCGACAAGATATACGATCCGGAGAAGGCGAAGGCGATGGGCATAACCCACGAGGGCCAGGTAGTGGTCATGATACACACGGGCAGCAGGGGCCTCGGCCACCAGGTGGCAAGCGACTACCTCATGATAATGGAGCGCGCGATGAGGAAGTACGGGATAAGGCCCCCCGACAGGGAGCTGGCAAGCGTACCCGTGAACAGCCCCGAGGGCCAGCGCTACATCAAGGCAATGGCAGCCGCCGCCAACTTCGCGTGGACCAACAGGCAGCTCATCACCTACTGGACCAGGGAGAGCTTCAAGAGGGTCTTCCACACCGACCCAGACAAGCTCGACATGCACATAGTCTACGACGTGGCCCACAACGTGGCCAAGTTCGAGGAGTACGAGGTGGACGGCAAGAGGAAGACCCTCGTCATCCACCGCAAGGGCGCCACCAGGGCCTTCCCGCCGGGCCACCCGGAGATACCCAAGGACTACCAGTCCATAGGCCAGCCCGTCCTCATACCCGGCAGCATGGGCACCGCCAGCTACATACTCGCAGGCGTACCCACCGGCATCAAGGCCTGGTACACCGCGCCCCACGGCGCAGGCCGCTGGATGAGCCGCGCAGCCGCGAAGAGAACCAAGAGCTACAGCCAGGTGGTCGCCGAGCTGGAGAGGAAGGGCATACTGATAAGGGCCAGCAACAAGGCAACCGTGGTCGAGGAGATGCCCGAGGCCTACAAGGACGTCGACCGCGTAGCCTTCGTCGCAGAGAAGGTCGGCATCGCGAAGATAGTGGTGAGGCTGCGCCCAATAGCCGTAACCAAGGGCTAAGCCCCGTCTTTTACACCACTACATACCCACGCACCCTCATCCCTCTACGTCCATGCTCTCCCCGCCCAGCAGCCCCCGCACCCCTTTTGCCCATGCGTTTCTCTATGAAGCGCTATTTAGCCTAGCCGTGGGCACCGCTGCGTCCCCCAGGGGCTCCAGCGGCTTGGGTACTGGCAGGGTTTTCGTCGGGCGCCGGGCGGAGCTGGAGAGGCTTCTCCGGGAGGCGCGGCCAGCGTCGCTGAGGACTGTGCCGGTAGTGGTTGGGCCAAGTGGGATAGGGAAGACGAGCCTGGCCCGGGAGGCAGCGAGGAGGCTGACGGGGGAGGGCTACCTCGCGCTCCACATCAGCGTCACGCAGCCCGTCTCTAGCCTCGAGGACCTCTACCGCGTCCTCGCCTCTGAGGTGGGCGTCTCGTATAGCTCGCTTGCCCTAGGCGCTCTCCGGGGCCTAGTGGAGAGGGTGCTTGAGGCCGTCTACGGCTCGGGGTGGCGTAGCAGGCTGAGAGACGCCGACGCACTGCTTGAGCGCAGCGTGTATGATGTGCTTGCGGAGTTCTTCCTCGAGCTTGCCCGGAGGGCTCGGAGGGATGGGCGCAGGGGCGTCGTGGCTTTCATCGACGAGGCACAGAACATCCTGAGGAGCATGGAGCCCGGCGACATCTGGGGCTTCGTGAAGATGCTTGCGAGTCTGCAGGAGGAGCTGCCCAGCGGCGACGCGGCCGCTTTCCAGGCCGTGCTTGTGACGAGCGAGTACGGGTTCCAGCAGCGGCTGCTGAGGCACAGCCCCAGCCCCGACTACGTGGATACGTTCTACCTGGGCGAGATGACGCGGGGCGACGCCTACAGCCTCTACCAGGCCCTTGGAGAGCGAGGCCCCGGCACGGGGGAGAGGGATTTCATTGAGTGCTGTGTCGGGGGCCACCCGGTTCACTTGGCGATGGCTGCCAGGAGGGGCCTCGTGGACACCGTGTGCCACGGCGTCAGGAAGATGCAGCAGATAATCGTGGAGCACCTGCATGGCCTCGACGAGGAGCGGAGGGATGAGGCCGGGGAGGTATTGAGGCGGCTGGCGCGTCAACCCCTTCTCCGCATCCCGGGCTATGATAGGCTTCTCGATGGCCTTGTTGAGCGCGGGGTGCTGCAGTACGGTTGTAGCAGCTACCTCGGCGTCTACGACTGGAACCCCGACTGCACCGGGGATGAGTCCCTGTGCGGTGGGGGCGGCTGGTGCGGGGGCCTCGACGTGGTGGCGCCGGCGAGCCGGATGGCGCGGGCGGGGCTCCTCCTCGCCCTTGGAGAGGTGGGGGCGCTGCCCGGCAGCGTGGTCGATGCGTGTGGGCTGGGCGGCGTGTACCCTCTGGCCCCTGGCTTGCCCTAGCCTCCCTGCCGCCTTGGCTGGATGAGCCTCCTGGCTGTGTAGAGGCCGTTGTTTGTGGTGAAGGCCCGGCCGGCGGCGTGCATGGCTATCCTTGTCCTCCTTAGCTCCCAGCCGTAGGCGGGGTTGAATAGCTCCTCGTCGGCGTAGGCGGCGACAACGTCCGCGACGGCTAGGTGGACGTCCTCGGCTAGGTCTGCTGCGAGCCTGTGGAGCCTCGCCTCTATCACGGCTATAGGCCTCGGCTGCTTTATCCTGGGTGCGCCCGTCACCGTGTCCCTCTCGAAGAGCACGCCTAGGGCGGCTGCCTTGTCCACCTC